>JALHIE010000092.1 GCA_022840285.1 Porphyromonadaceae bacterium | reverse complement strand
GCGAAGGTGGCGATTTTACCACAAATGTTCATACGAAGCACACTCTTCAAATTTACGATAAACTGTCATACGAAGAACTGAACCGCCACTTTTGCCAAACCGCTGTTAGTGGCTGGGCTTCTTTGTTTTTCGTCTGTTAGCAACATTTTTTGTCCTGCTGAATTGGTGGACAAGCAACACTTCCGTAACTACAATAAACACAGCAGTCGCCTTGTTTTGGTTTTAGAACTTGTTTACATTTTTCACATTCGTAAAAATATTGACAAGCGTCTGTCGGCATTGTTTCTTCTTTCTTGTGTCCGCAGTTGGGACAAGTTATTGTTGATTGTAATTTGATTTCCATTTTAATTTTCTTTTTTGTCAGCTACAGAATATCCTGTTGAGTTTATTGCTTTTTCGATTTCAGAAATGTTTGTTTTTGAGTTGTCAAATTCTACGATTGCATTTCCATTTTCGTAAGATGCGTTTGAACTTATTATTCCTGTCAATTTATTTACTTCGTGATTTACGTGTTCGCCACAACTTTCACAAGTCATACCGCTAATCGTAAATTCTATTTTTTTAATATTGGATTTGTCCACTACTATGATTTGCTTTTCAGCCTTTGAGTAAAAAACACTTGAATAGTATGGAAAAGCAAGCATAACGATGGCAAATCCCGTTACTATTCCTAAAAACATTTTTGACTGAATGAATTTTGGTTTTTCTTCTGTCTCACAGTTGCAGTCAATTTGCTTTTTTGGTTTCAACTTTTGATACCAAGCAAAACCAAGCACTAAAATTGTCATTCCGATAAAATACGGTCGGAAAGGTTCAAGCCAAGAAAAAGTTGAGGCAAGTCCGCTTGTTCCTGCAATGAGAGCCAAAACAGGTGTAATGCAACACAATGAAGCTGCAATTGCTGTTAAAAGTCCTGCTCCAATTAGTTTGTTGTCTGTTTTCATAATGTTTCCAAAATTTTGTTTTCGTCAAGTATTTTGAAAAACGGTTTCAGCATTTTTTCATACTCTTTTGTTAATGAGTAAAAAATGGTTTGAGCTTCTCTTTCTGTTTCAATGAGTTTTCTGTCTTTGAGTTTTCGCAAGTGTTGTGAAACCGCTGAAATTGTCATACCAAGAATATCGCTTATATCACAAACACAAAGTCGTTTTTCTTCATAGATCAGAAAGAGAATTTTCAGTCTTACGTTGTTTCCTGCCAATTCAAGTCCGTTTGATAAATAGTCAAATGAGCCGTTGAGTTCTGAAACTCTGTCTTTACAGCGATTTATTTGTTTAATGTCCGCTTGTTGTCGTATGCAAGAATTGTTGTCCATAGTACAAAGGTAGTCAATTTGCTTATTTAAGCAACTACTAAAATACGAAACATCAAAAAGAACCCGATTTGTCTGTCGGGTTGTGTCGTCATAGCCTTGCCACTAACGTGTTACGTGTATGGTGTCGTTTGGCGATTGGAAGCACGAACCTTTCAAACTAACACAAATTTTATTAAATGTAACACCCTTGAATTTAGCACTATCCGCCAAATGATTTATACACTTTGTTGTATGCTGGTGTTTATCCTTCAAAGTCAATCCGTCTCAAGTTTTAACAAATTTAACAGTTTTCTTATCAATCTGCACAGACGTTGATTCGGAGTACAAATTTATTTTGTTTTTGTGGGTGGGTAAATCCCCAAACCGCCCTTAAAGGCGGTAATTAGGGTTGGCTTTGTAAGCTCTTTGGCAAGTTTAGGTTTAGAGTGGCTCGTGCGACTTGACAATGTGCTTACAAAAAGGGATGGCTATCATTTCCCAAGTTTCAATATTCTAAATGCACCCTGAGATACAATCAAAAAAACAATAGAACCAACAATCAAATCAGGATATTTTGATTGGGTCAGCAACACCAATACTCCAGCTAAAATAACTCCTGAATTTATTATTACATCGTTGGAAGTAAAAATCATACTGGCTTTCATGTGTGCTTCTTTACTTTTCGATTTCTGGAGTAGGTACAAACAGATGGCATTGGCAGTTAATGCTAAAACTGAAACTCCAATCATAATTCTGTAGTCTGGCATTTCTTCAGAACCTATAAATCGTCTTACCACTTCTATAATACCTAAAAAGGCTAAGGATAATTGAAAATAACCACTCCAACGTGCAACTTTCTTTTTTCTCAGAACTGTTGAACCAACTGCCCAAAGACTTAATCCATATACAAAAGAATCAGCTAACATGTCTAAAGAATCTGCCACCAAACCCATTGACTTTGAAATAAGTCCGGTAGTCATTTCAATTATGAAAAATCCAAAATTAATTATGAGTATCGTCCATAACAGTTTTGATTGTACATCGGAACTTTCTATTGTTACTTCCTTTTCATCAATAGAACTTGAATATGTATGTTTTGCTCCAAAGTTTAATGATTCCAGACGCGATAATATTTCTTCATCTTCCCGAGAATGAAAAACAGTAAGATTGCGATTTTCAATATCGAATTCCAATTTCCTGATAACCTCTATTCCATCCAACTTCATACGAATCATGTTTTCTTCGGATGGACAATCCATTTTCGATATGTGGTATTCTGATTTAATCATTGTCGCCTGATAATCTAAGTTTTATTCCTCCATTAAATACAAATCCATCAGCCGGTGCCCAAATATCAGGGAAAGTAGGATTATTTGTTGGCGGCAAAACCAAAGGTTCAAAATCAGATTGCATAACGTTTGTAAAGTTCTCGAAATTCACGAATAAAGATAAACGTTCCCAATGTCGCATAATCATTATTCCCATTGTCCAATAATCTGTTTTTTGATTGTATAAATTATCGAACTGTTTCCCAGTGTAATAAACCTCATATCCAGCAGACCATTTTTCTTCAATTTCATAGAATAATACTGCACCCGCATTGTGCTTTGGTGTAAGTGGTTTCTGGTTATTGATATTATCGTATTGTAATTCGGTATTAACAAAGGCGTAGTTTAAATAGAGTTTAAAATCGTCGTATGTTAGTTTTATATTGGTTTCAAAGCCTGAACTTAAAATGTTACCATCAGCGCTTTCAAAATAAGCCATGCCCATTGTTTCGTCTTCCCGTAAAACCAATGCATTTTTTAGCTGAGTCAAAAAGAAGAGTTGGTTGATTGAGAAAGTCATTTTATCGCCCAATGCGGTTTTGTAATTTATATCGAAATTTCCTCCTATTGAAGTTTCTGCATCTACCAGGTCTTTTGATAATGGTTGAATATCCCGATAATAAATTCTCTCAGCATCTTCGGTGAAAATTGTAGGAAGCTTGTAACCCATAGCACCGCCAAGTCGTGAACTTAATTTATTGTTAGGTTTAAATAACAATGAAAAACGTGGCAGCACAAATGTCCCATAGTCAGCATTGTAGTCGGTTCGTAAACCAGTTTCTAACCCAAGTTTTTTACTAAAATCGGTAGTGTTTTGAATAAAGCCACCAAAGGTGTTATGTGTATAATCTCTTGCAGAATATGAGTCAGCGTCTGTCTCTGTAAACTGTTCGAGATAATGGTTTAATCCCAATTGCCATTCTGTATTATCGTTTTTATGCAAATTGTATATGGCTTCGGTAAAACTGGATAATTGATTTCCACTGAATCGGTAGTCTGGAATACTTAGTTTTCTGTCAAAATAGGAAACACTATTTTTAAAAGAGAATGTTCTGTCATCGGTTGTATTCCGAAAACTTAATTGCGTAGCATAACGTTCCGATTTATTTTCTTCGGAAAAAATATGTTCAGTACTTGTGTTTCCCTTTATCACTTCCATGTCTCCACCCGTTCTATAATCGATGGTAGTGTTTAACCCTAAACTTAATTCAGTGTTAGGATTGAAGTAGTAGTAGAATTTTGGATTTAGACTAAAAGTTTGCGCTTTGGGCATATTTGAAAAACCATCTTCGTCGGGGTCGAATGCGATTTGATTATTAGCTGAGCCATAAACTGAAAGACCAACTTTTCCGTATTTCTGCGCATAAAACAAATTGCCAGTTGTACCCAAAGCACTTGTTTGATTTAGCATAACATCAAGCTTTGCTTCCTCTTCTGGTCGTATGGTTACAAGGTTTACCAAACCTGCAATTGCTCCACCACCGTACAAAGTAGAATTACTCCCTTTAATTAGCTCAACTTGCTTTAAGTCAAGCGGTGGTATTTGCATAATAGATAACCCACCGGCGAAACCACCATAAAGTGGCATTCCATCTTTTAATATTTGTGTGTATCGACCATCCAAACCCTGAATGCGAATACTCATATTTCCAGAACTAAGTGAGGTTTGCTGCATATGCACACCTGTGGTTTCTCTTAAAAGCATGCCAATATTTGTTGAGTTCATAGCTGCTTTTTCGCCTAATTCTTCGCCTGTAATTGCTTCAATTCTTGTTGGAATATCCTGAATTGTTCGGGAAGACCTTGTTGCTGCAATTACAACTTCTTCAAGTTCTTCTCCTTCTTCCAGCTCAACTTCAATCGTTTTGTTGTTGTCATCTGGAAAAGATAAAGTAATTTCCTTTTCTTCAAAGCCGACAAAAGAAATTACAAACTCTATTTCGCCATTGGGTAAATTCTCCAATCTTGCAAAACCCTCATTATTTGTAATTGTACCTGTCGTCGTTCCTTCAATAATTACACTTGCTCCAATTAAGGATTCGCCAGATTCTTCTTTTACCTCAAAAGTTATTTTGTTTTGTGCGAATAATAAACCTGTTGAAAAAAGAAGTAATAGAATAGTGAATGTTTGTTTCATAGCATAACTTTTAAAAATTATGTAACAAAACTACTGAATGAGTACGTGCAACAGTATTGCAAAGTTTTATCGGCAATTAGGGCAAATTCCTTTTACCACAAAATTGGCATTTTCAAACGAGAAGCCTTCTGCTAAATCCATCTTTGGAACTGGCATGTCTTTCATACAGTGAGTTTGACCGCATTTATTGCATAAAAAATGAATATGAAGGTCATCGGGTTTGCAGGTACAATCATCATCGCACAAGGCATATTTTACCGCTCCCGTACCATCGTCAATGCTGTGAATAAGGTAGTTGTCCTGAAACGTCTTGAGCGTACGAAATATAGTTGACCTTTCAACATTGTCAAACTGCTGTTCTATTTCATAAAGGCTTAATGCTTTCTTTTGTTTTTCTAAAATCTCGTAAACCAATTGGCGCATAGCGGTTGGTTTGATATTCTTTTGTTCTAATTTTTTATCTGTTTTACCTTTCATAAACACTGTTGTCCGATAAAAACTTTTTAGAAAAAGTACGCGGGCAAATTTGAGTTTTGCCCGTCGTACTAATAATTGTAGCTTTGTATTTACCACAATATAAAGTCTACAATGAACAAAAGTACTTATTTTTTTGGACAATCGGTTTTCGGACAGCTCATATCTATGGTAGATACAAGGATTATCGCCCGAAACAGCAAACGGTACAAGGCCGATCATTACGTGAAACGTTTCACGGCTAAGGATCACCTTATAAGCATGTTGTTTTGCGTCTTCGCCAAATGCTCCTCCCTGCGCGAGGTGGCGGGTGCAATGCTCGGTCTTTCAGGCAAGACCAGGCATTTCCAGCTCGGCCACATACCCTACCGGAGCACCTTGTCGGACGCCAACAAGCGCAGGAGCGTTGATTTCTTCTCGGGCGTGTACCACGACCTGCTTCGCGAGTACCAACACGTGATCTCGGACACCCGCTTTAAAGATGTGTTGAACAAGCAGGTCGAGATCTTCGACAGCACGGTTATCAGTTTGTTCCAGGACATCTTGAAGTGCGTCGGCAGAACACCCTCGAACGGTAAACGCAAAGGGGGGATCAAGGTGCACACCGTTATCAATGTCGACGAGCCCGTTCCCAAGATGATATGGTTCTCATCCGCTGCCACGAACGATCACCTGCTGTTGAGGAAACTGGAACCGGATGACAACACTATTTACGTCTTCGACAAGGGATACAACGATTATAAAGCCTTCAAGCTGTTTTGTGAAAAGGGAGCCGGATTCGTTACCCGCATCAAGGAGAACGCCGTTTACAAGGTGGAGCAAGAACTTTACATCGATGAATGCATCCACAGCGGCGTGCTGGAAGACACTATCATCGAGGTGACCGTGAAGGAAGATGATGGCGGGAGCAAGCTGAAGTTGCGCAAGGTGGTGTTCTACGACAGGGTGTTGAAAAGGAAGTTCGAGTTCCTCACCAACCTGTTCGAGATGCGGCCCGACATGATAGCGGCCTTGTATAAAATAAGATGGCAAATAGAGCTGTTATTCAAGCAGTTAAAATCAAACTTCCCCCTGAAGTACTTCCTCGGAGATAACGAGAACGCGATAAAAATACAGGTATATTGCGCTTTGATCGTGAACCTCTTGCTCACGGTTATACAGAAGCGGTTGAAACGGCCTTGGGCATTCTCCAACCTGGTGTCATTTTGCAGGATACACCTGTTTAATTACCTGCACTTGATAAAATTTTTAGAAAACCCGGAACGAGATTGGCAACGGGATGACAAGAATTTAGGGATGCTCACCCTTTTCAGGGGGGCTTACTTTTGAGAATAATAGAAAACTAAAAAAACATGTCTGATAATATGACGGTTGGAAGTCAAGCAAAATTAAAATCAGTTTTTATCGGACGGCAATGT
>JALHIE010000237.1 GCA_022840285.1 Porphyromonadaceae bacterium | reverse complement strand
CTGGAATTTGCCGGCGATGGTATATCCTGCCAGCAGATAAAAACCGTCGCTGTCCTTCTGGTCTGTCTTTCCTTTAATGTATTCACCCCTGAAGAGGATCTTGCCATCGTCGTAGCGGGCACCAAAACCGTACCGGGTTCTGGGGGCGAGCCCGCCATCCGGTCCAATTTTCCCGTTGTAATAGAAAGCAGAGAGGGTAACGGGGCGGATGGGATTGATGTTGATGCGGCCGGCCAGGTCTTTGTGTTTGTTGTTATCCTTGGTGTTGATACCGTTACCGTTGTAAAGACCAATTATATAATCTATAATATTGTATCCGTCCTGCTTGAAGAAACCTCCATACACCGCCACCCCGATATCACGCCCGGCTGCCTTATTGCCCGCCAGGTCATTGATGCCTGAAAGGTAGCCTACGACCTGGGAATTCTCCAGGGTTTCCAGGTCAAGGGGACCGTATGGGTTTTCCAGGGAGAAAGCGAGTTTGAACTGTCCTGCCTGCACGTTGAACATGGGGTGCAGTTTGAGCCTTACAAAGGCATCTATGATCTTTGGGGAAGACGCGAAATCAACCTGTAAACGGTAATCAAACCACTTTGCCGGTTCTCCTTTGAAATCCAGTCTTGCACGACGGATATCAAAGGAATTGGCATCGTTTTCATATTGATACCTCAGGTTGATGAAACCAGACATTTTTGGGAGTTTGGCTATGAAACTTTCCAGCTTTCGGGTCCTTTCCTCCTGATCAGAAACCTTTTCCTGAGCCCGCACTGTGCTAAATAGCACGGTTGCCAGAAGTGAAATAGTAAGAATAATTTTTTTCATCGGAGTAAAACGTTAAAATAGTATATGGGTTGATAGTAAACGCAAATATAGTAAAAGCATTTACTAAACAATAAGTCTGGTAAAAAAATATGACAGTGCAAGGAAGGTTTTTGTACATTTGCAGGTATGAAAAATAAACCCCAAACCCTTAAGAAATCATTCCTTTTCACACTTTTTCTGCTAGCCTTGCTCCCGTG
>JALHIE010000236.1 GCA_022840285.1 Porphyromonadaceae bacterium | reverse complement strand
CTTTGCCCGGGTCTATTTTGATACCTACCGACGCTACTCCGGTAGTTTAGCGGACAGCAGCTTGAGCAAACAGGATATCAAGCGTCTTTACATCATGGACTCGACCACGATAACGTTGTTCAAGAACATACTGAAAGGTGTGGGCCGAAACCCTGAAAATGGGAAGAAGAAGGGTGGCATCAAAGCCCATACCATCATCCGTTCTGAAGATAACCAACCCTGTTTCATCCGTTATACTGAGGCCGCTAAACACGATCATCTTTTGCTAAAGGAGGTGAATCTTCCCGAAGATTCTATCCTTTGCTTTGACAAGGGATATGTAGATTACGCACAGTACGAGGTTTTCACCCGTAAAAGGATTTGGTACGTAACCCGACTAAAGGATAACGCCCTTTACCAGGCACGCGAAGAGTTCGATATCCCGGATGATGCCGATTCAGGTGTCCTGAAAGATGAGCAGATTGAGCTTTCTTACGGTAAGAACAAATCTGAAAAGCATCTTTCCCGACGTATTGCCTATTGGGATTCGACCAATGGGCGATTGTTTGAGTTCATCACCAATAATATGGAACTTGCGGCAGAGGTAATCGCTCAGATTTATAAAAAGAGATGGCAGATTGAGCTGCTTTTCAAGCAGCTGAAACAGAACTTCCCCTTAAAATATTTTCTGGGGGACAATGAAAATGCCATTATCATACAGATATGGTCCGTTATGCTGGCCAACTTGCTACTGATGATACTCAAAAGCCAGGTTAAGCGGAAATGGGCATTCTCAAACATGGTTTCTGTCATCAGGCAGCACTTGATGAGCTATATCGATGCCCGAAGTTTTTTTGAGAACCCAGAAAAAGCCTGGCAGGAGCTTATTGAAGAGCAAAAGGCTCGTCAAAATGGCATAACTGACCAATATTCGCTCTTTCCACAATGGGAGGGGGCTTGCTTTTAGAAACTCACGAAAAACAGTGCGCAAAGCCACTGAATTGGTGTCAAAAATTTAATTTACCGGTTTTACCGGACAACAATG
>JALHIE010000235.1 GCA_022840285.1 Porphyromonadaceae bacterium | reverse complement strand
GTCCATGGGGCCGGATCGCAAGCCCGTGCCCGTGCCGGAACTGCTGCTGGAAACGCCCGGCCAGCACCGCCGCAACCGCGAGGCGCAGCGCCGCCGCGAACAGCGGCGGGAAGAGCGCAAGCGCGAAAGGGCCGCGCAGGAAGCGCTGGCCACGGCCACCGTGGAAGAGGTGGAGCACTATTACTGAGACCGCCGCGCCGCAGTGATGCTGCAAAAGGGGGACGCCGCACACGCGGCGTTCCAAGCGTGATGACAAACCCGCCTTGGGCGGATTGTAAAGGCACGCCCACTCCGGCGCTTTACGGCGGCAATGAATGCCGCCTGCGCCTTTGTGGCGGGCTGCCGACAAACTGCGTTTGTCAACAGCCTCGGGGACGCCGTACACGCGGCGTCCCCCTTTGTCATGGTGCATGGTCTCGTGGGGCTGGTTCCTGCGCTACTCCATGCCCAGCAGTTCCAGCACGGTTTCCGCCAGCCCCGGAGACGGCTGCGTGCCTGCGGCGGGGTCGGGCCGGTCGCGGTGGGTGTAGCGCACCCGCAGCCATGGCCTGTCGATGCGGATCAGCCGGTCCAGGCGCACCGGCGTGCCCAGCAGCACCAGGTCGCACGGGGTGGCGTTGATGGTGGCCTCCAGGTCTTCCAGTTGCCGGTGCGAGTAGCCCATGGCGGGCAGGGCCTTGCCCAGGTGGGGGAACTTCTCGAACACCTGCTTCAGCGAGCCGTGGGCGTACGGGCGCGGGTCGGCGATGCGGCCCGCGCCGTGCATTTCCGCCGCCGCCTGCGCCGCGCCGAAGGGCAGCCCGCCGTGGGTCAGTGTGGGGCCGTCCTCCACCAGCAGCACCCGCGCCTTGCGGATGGCGGCGGGGTCGTCCACCTCGATCACCGAATCGGCCAGCAGCACCCGCGCGGCGGGGTTCACGGCGGCGACGTTGGCGCGCACCGTGGCCACCTGCGCGGGCGTGGCCGTGTCCACCTTGTTGATCACCGCCACGTGGCACATGCGCAGGTTGGTCTCGCCGGGGTGG
>JALHIE010000234.1 GCA_022840285.1 Porphyromonadaceae bacterium | reverse complement strand
GCGGGCCAGCAAGTTCGCGGGCAGCTTCACGCTGGTCACCGGGGAAGAGGCGCGGATCATCCTGGAGCACGACGCGGGCTTCATCAGCGATGGCGCGGCATTGCTCGCGGCCCTGCTGCGGGACATGGCGTCCGCGCTGGGCGCTGGCGACATGGCGGACGCCACGGGCACGGCCGCCTTCTCCCTTGCCGCGTCCCCTGACGCTCTGCAACCGGGCGACGCCGCGCCACGGGCCGCCGCGCCCAATGCCACGGTTGCCACGGCAGCCGACCGGACCGCACCGTCCGCCCCCCGCCAAGCGCTGGCGCAGGCCTGGGCCTCGATACTGCACGCCGAGGCAGGGGACTCGGCCGACTTCTTCCGGGCGGGCGGCGATTCCATCAAGGCCATCCAGATCACGGGCATGCTGCACCGGAGCGGCGTCACCGCCCTGTCCGCGCCCGATTTCCTGCGCACCCCCCATTTCTCCGGCCTGTGCGCCCTGCTGGATGGGGCGGATTCCGGCCAGTCGGACCGGGACATGGCGGGCGGACGGGGCGCTGCCGATGACGCCGGGTCCGCCGGGGGCGACGGCCAGTCGGCCCCTCCCTCGCTGGCGGCGGGGCAGGTGGTGGCCTTGCTGCCCGTCCAGCAGGCCCTGCTGCGGGACCACCCCGACCACTGGACCTCGTTCCACATGCTGCTGCCGCTGGAACTGGCCCCGTCCATCGCGCCGGAGACGGTGCGGGCGTGGCTGGACAGCCTGCCCGGCAGGCACGAAGCCCTGCGGCTGGCCTTCACCCCGCGCGGGGCGGAAGTGCTGGCGGCCCCCCGGCCCGTGGCGTTGCGGCGTTTCGACATGCCGCCCGGCGCCACCCGGACGGACACGCTGCGCCACATGGTCCGGGAGGTCACGGCCGGGCTGGACCCGCAAACGGGGCACACCCTCGGTGCGGTGCTGGCGGACTGCGGCGGGGCGCGGCTGCTGGCGCTGGTGGGGCACCATCTGGTGCTGGACGCCGTCTCGCTGGACATCCTGCTGCGCGACCTGAGGGCCTTC
>JALHIE010000233.1 GCA_022840285.1 Porphyromonadaceae bacterium | reverse complement strand
TTCGTCGGTGGGGGGCGGTGTCGCCTTGTAGCCCAGGGTCAGGATGGGTCCGGCGTTGTCGTGCACGGTGACCTTGGGCAGGTGGCCGCCGTGCAGCAGATGGTTGTGCACCCCCTGGTCGTACCCGGCCATGCCGATGGGGGGCGCGGGCGGACCGTCGGAAGATGATGGCGGTGGCGGCGGCGGTGGCGTGGGCGAAAACGGCAGCAGCAGCCCGGTCAGCCGTTCCAGGTAGTCCGTCATGGCCGCGTGGTCGCCCACCGTGGTGCCGGAACAGGAGATGCGCCGCCCCGCCAGCGTCCGCCATGCCGCCTCGCCCAGATGCCCGGTGACCCAGCGGGTCATGTACGGACAGGCGCCGATGGTCATGCGGGCGTCTTCCAGGGTCACGTTCAGGCCGTCGGCCCACGGGAAGGAAAACGGGTCGCGCTGGAAGATGACGTCGCGCACGTCGGTGATCAGCACGCGCGCGTATGGCCGGGGGGCCTGCCGCAGCAGGTCCAGGTACAGGAAGTAGCGCAGGGCGTTGTAGGGCAGGTGGGCCAGCGCGGGCGGCCGTTCGAAGGGCAGGATGTCCGCGCCCATCTCGGCCATGCGGTCCGTGTCGCGGGTGGTGGGCGAGGTGAACAGCAGGCAGCGCCCCGTGAACCCCGTGGCCCGCAGGGATGCGAGGAACGGGCGCACGTCGCCCGCGTGGTACCCGGCGGCCAGGCCCATGACCAGGTCGGGGCTGACCAGGTCGGGGCCGGTCGTATCGGGGTTGGCCGCGCCGGGCGGCATGTGGGCGGGGGGCGTGGTCACGCCACAGGCTTGCCCCGCGCCGCGCCAAAAAGCAAGCGGCGTCGCGGCCATGTCAGGCGGATAGCCGGGCGAAGTTCCGGATGCATTCCGGACGGCAGGGGGGCGGGTTATCCCGGCGCGTCAGCAGATATGGGGGACATGGGCGGCATGGCGGGCAGGATGGCCGCCCGCAAGGCATCGAAGGCGGCCTGGTGCGGGGCCTGCCGGGCGCAGGCATGGCCGGGGGCGTGCATGTCCACCGGG
>JALHIE010000232.1 GCA_022840285.1 Porphyromonadaceae bacterium | reverse complement strand
CATAAGGCCCAGTACAAAAGCCGATATAAACGGGAACTGTGCATTCGCAAGCAGGTTTTGCAGAAACTCCATCTGGCGGGGCTATTTTAAAGCGTCTATTGATTCTTTAATTTTACTGGCGAATTTATCGGGGTTTGACCGGGCATTAAGAAAACCTTCATTGGTAAGATCAATTTTTTTATCCCCTTTTACAATCAGCAGGGACTGACCCTTGACCCCCAGTTTCTTTGCCAGGTCACTGTTAGCCTTATCGTCAAGGTTCACCGATTTAAGGGCAATCCTGCCTTCGTAGAAATCAATGAGAGCATCCTGAGCCACAGCCTCGACGGCCTGACAAGTAACACAACGTCTGGAATAATGAAAATAATAGACCTCAATTCCCGACAAATCGTTTTTTTCTTCTGCAACAGATGTTAAGGCAATAAATGAACAAGCCAGTAATACGAGTACTTTCTTCATAGAATTCTTTATTTAAGGATTTTTTTAATTTCTTCTACAGAGGCTACGCGGCCCTTGAGCACAACTTTCCCGTCAACAACCAAAGCGGGCGTGGTCATAATCCCGTAGTTGAGTATCTCTGTAATATCTTCAATTTTTGTTATCTGCGCATCTAAATTCATTTCTGCGACGGCTTTTCTTGTGGCTTCTTCCAAAGCCTTGCATTTGGAACATCCGGTTCCGAGAATTTTAATTTCCATGATAATCAGTTATTAATATTATGTTTTGTTTGCAATTCTGACCAATGTCAACATAACGGGCACCTCTACCAATACCCCTACAACAGTAACCAATGTGGCTCCCGAATCCATCCCGAACATCACAATGGCAACAGCTACTGCAAGTTCAAAAAAATTACTGGCACCAATCATGGCCGCCGGGGCAGCAATATCGTGACTTACTTTCCATTTCCTGGCCCAACCATAGGCAATAAAAAATATCAGGTACGTCTGAATAATTAGAGGGACAGCAATCAGCAAAATGTTCAACGGGTTATTGAGAATACGGTCTCCCTGGAAAGAAAAAATAATGATCAGTGTCAATAAA
>JALHIE010000231.1 GCA_022840285.1 Porphyromonadaceae bacterium | reverse complement strand
CAAACTGCTGCGTGGATCCTCCTTGTATATCGACAAACCTTCAAGACGGAATTTGTCCATCCCTGTATATTGCCTGATCAGTTCCAGGCTATCCTGTCCGTGTGTGTCTCTTTTTTTGAGTCCGAATCCCCAGAAGTCAAAAAAAGGAGCTGCCGTAATATCGAAAGCTCCATGGGTAAGTATGAAAATGTCCATGGATTTGTTGAACACAACCCTGAACAGGCTGTCTGTTTCCTGTGTGAGATTCCTGTTGATCCTGCTAATTAAGGAATGATTGTTGTATATAGACAGGGAGTTGTTGATCCTTTTAAAACCCGATGCGATTGTTTGCTCCACTAAATCAGAAAAACCGGACGGTGCCCCTTCAGGTGTCCTGAAGGTGATGGCATACGTTGTCCCAAGGGCACTTCCCTGAAGAGAAACGTAGTGCCCCCACTGGTTACAACTGACAGTGAAAAGTAGCAGAAGGCACAGGAAGATAAAAGGGAATGGTTTTTTTATCATGTACACAAAGCTACAAATTTTTGCCTACATTTGCAGATTATTATGGATATGGTCAGTAAAAAATCTAAGCTGTTTTTTTTGCTCTTATCGGTTTCCATTTTTACCCTTGCAGGGGGATGTAAAAAAGAAGAGGCCGATCCACTTTATTTGTCCGGAGCACTGACATTTAATCTTCCCTCGTATGCGTTTCCGGGTGATACAATACGGGTAGAGGCCTCGGGCATTACAAGGCCACAGGGAGATTCGGTCGTTTATACATTTAAGGGAAAACATTTCACGCCCGATTCGGTGGTTGCCCAATCTGTCCTCTTTACCATGCCCGACAGCCTGGGAACATACACACTTACACTCACAGCCTCGGCAGAAGGATACACAAAAAGCGTCACAAACCGTTCCACAACCATCATAAACAGGATTTTTTCTGTTATGGTGGAAGGATTCATCCCATCCGGTGATTCAATAACCGATCCCAGGGATAACAAAGTGTATTATTACAAAAGGTACGGTAACCTGGACTGGTTCATTCAGAATCTGAACTGGAAC
>JALHIE010000003.1 GCA_022840285.1 Porphyromonadaceae bacterium | reverse complement strand
TATTCATAAAGACGACTATGAATAAAAACCAAATGTCGTCACAAAGGTAAATTTACTTTTTTAAAAAACCAATAAAGTTTTCCAAAAAAGTTATCAACACAGGTGTTCTAATTTTGTATATTACTGATAATTAAATTTATATATTTTTTATATTAATATTTATTGATTAGATTCAAATAGCAATATTTTCTTTTTTTTAAACAGGCATATGGATGATTTACGGTTCCGCATTCCGCTAAACGATACAAATTCGTTCTGCTTTCTACTTGATGTAGGAAAGTTGAGTCAATTTAAGGAGTTGTCATCGGTAAAGCCAATTTAGCGACTGCAAATCAGGTGCGGGTGATTTTTTACAGATCAATCGGTTATGTTGAAAAACAATACTTAAATGTTAAAAAACAAAAACATTTGTCCCTGTTCCGCTAAAAAGCTTATTTTTGTTTATTGATAAATCATCGGCGTTTTAACGTGCTCCCTTAAATCTTCCAAGGATAGGGAGGTATAGATAATCCTGAAAGCTGTTGTGGCATTTATGACCACGGGCACTGTAAAACGAGTGAATATCATGGATAAAATAGCAAAGATTCCCGGAGAATCTCCGGAATTGTATACCCGGGTAGCACCTCTCGCCATGAGCGTTTCCTGCCTTAGGGAAAACAACAACTATCCCTATAAAACCTCCGGAAAGCATGTGTGGTACGTTATTCTTTGCAGGGATCGGACAACAGCATTCATGCCCGTTGAAGAAATTGGTGGTGGCAAATATAAAATCGATAATTATTATGCCTCGGCAACGGAAGGCAGGGAAAGACAACTTGGCCGCCTGGTGGAAGAAATCCTTTCCGATTACAAAGGGACCAGGATCCTTTTTGCCGTTGTGCAAACGAGGGATTTGAAAGTCTTTGCCTCTTATGGGTTTACCGTTTCCAGGGAATGGAAGCGATATGTGAAGATGTGTTTCGAAGGGGAGGCATATGGAAATAGTTAAGCGCAGAACCGTATATGATGCATTGCAGGAACGTTTACGGTTCATTTTCAAAAATTACGACTATATTTATGTTTCTTTTTCGGGAGGAAAGGATAGCGGAGTATTGTTGAACGCCTGTATCGATTATATTCGGAGGCATAACCTCCGGCATAAACTTGGGGTTTTTCACCTCGACTATGAAGTGCAATATGGAAAAACTACGGAATATGTAGATCACGTCTTAGCCTCAAACCGTGACTTGTTGGAAGTATACCGGGTATGTGTCCCGGTAAAGGTATCATCCTCTACTTCCATGTACCAGCAATACTGGCGTCCCTGGGATCCGGACATGCAGAAGTTTTGGGTACGTTCGCTGCCCAGGGAATGTCATACCGTTAGCGATTTCGACTTTTATAACCGGCGGATGTGGGATTACGAATTCCAGTATGACTTCGCATCGTGGTTGAGGAACCATAAAAAAGCAGGATCCGTTGCCTGCCTGGTGGGGATACGCACGCAGGAAAGTTTCAATCGTTGGCGTACAATCCACCGTCCCCGGGGTGCGACCCGAAAGAATGATCCGCAATGGAGGCACAGGATTGCAGAAGGTATTGATAACGTTTACCCTTTGTACGACTGGTTAACCACAGATATCTGGACCGCCAATGGAAAGTTCGGATGGGAATACAACCGACTCTATGACTTATATTGGCAGGCGGGTGTCCCGCTGGAAAGCCAGCGGGTGGCAAGCCCTTTTATTTCTCAGGCAATATCGGGACTGAGACTGTATCGTGCCATAGATCCGGACATGTGGGGGAAAATGTTGTGCCGGGTAAATGGAGTCAACTTTGCCGGGCTGTACGGCGGAACAACGGCAATGGGCTGGCGGCGCGTCAAGTTGCCTGAAGGAATGACCTGGAAAAGTTATCTTTATTTCCTTTTGGACACTTTGCCCAAAACCACCCGGAATAATTACCTTAAAAAACTGGAGGTGAGCATGGATTTCTGGAAACCATACGAAAACTCCGTGCAAAAGGGATTAAGATCCATATCGCAGGCAAGACCAATTACCGTACAAATAAGATTCCCGTAAGAATGGATTACCACGATGACATAGACCTGCCGGAGTTCAGGGAGCTTCCTACCTATAAGCGTATGTGTATCTGTATTCTTAAAAATGATCATTGCTGCAAATATATGGGCTTCTCTCCCAACAAAATCAACAGGGAGTTACGATTCAACGCATTACAGGAATATGCCGCATATACCGCAGACGGTAATACCTAAGATCCATTATACTGAAACATTATGAATAAATCTGTTTTTCAAAGTCCCGTTTACAACATCATTGCCGTTCCGGTGGAAAAAATACGGGCCAACGCCTATAATCCCAATGTTACCATGCCTCCCGAGATAAAGCTTTTGGAATTGTCCATCTGGGAAGACGGATATACCATGCCCTGTGTTTGTTACCACATAGAAGATGAGGATATTTACGAGCTGGTAGACGGTTATCACCGTTATCGCGTGATGTTGACCTCCAAGCGTGTATACGAGAGGGAGAAAGGATTGCTGCCCGTTTCTGTTATCCGTAAAAGCCTGGCCGAACGAATGGCTTCCACCATAAGGCATAACCGGGCCAGGGGTGTTCATAAGATTGAACTGATGAGCAAACTGGTGGGTGACTTGTGTAAATCGGGCATGTCCGATGCGTGGATCAGGCGAAACCTGGGCATGGACAAGGATGAGCTGTTGCGGCTGAAACAGATTTCGGGCCTGGCGGAACTTTTTGCGGACAAGGAATTCAGCCTGGCTAAAACATTCCCTTTTTGAGAATCCGGCCAATCCCCATATTTTGTGATTGTAAAGTTTATCAAAAGGCATTGCCTGTTTCGTTCTTTTATCCGTTCCATTTAGTAATCTGACCACAATAATGAACAGAAAACTACTTACACTGCCAATTGCTTTAACGTCAGGAAACCGTACCAGTCTCGTTATCATCGGCATCGTAGTCCTGCACTCCAATTTCACAAAAATGACCGATAGATTTTATACCTTTGTATTCTTTAAAAAAAGTAATCATTAATGTCAAAGAAAATTAATTCAGCACTGATTTCGGTGTTTCACAAGGAAGGTTTGGAGGAGATATTGAAATTGCTGAACGGTTTAAACGTGAGGCTTATATCAACGGGGGGGACCCGGGATTTTATCCAGTCGCTGGGTTATGAGTGTGAATCGGTGGAGGAGGTTACGGGTTATCCCTCTATTCTGGGCGGGCGTGTAAAGACGCTTCACCCCAAAGTTTTCGGAGGAATTCTTTACCGTCGTGACGAGGAACAGGACCGCAAGACCATCAAATCGTACGATATCCCCTCCATTGATCTGGTGATTGTTGATCTGTATCCTTTTGAGGAAACCGTAGCTACAAAAGCACCCGAAGATGAAATTATCGAGAAAATAGATATTGGTGGAATCTCGCTTATCCGCGGGGCTGCCAAAAACTTTAAAGATGTGATTGTTGTGGCGTCCGGGAAGCAATATAAACCGTTGCTCGATCTGTTAAAAGAGAAAAACGGAAATACCGACATTGAGGACCGGCGTTGGTTTGCCAAAGAAGCCTTTGCGGTTTCGTCGGGATACGATTCGGCTATTTTCAATTACTTCGACAAAGGTGAAAGCCCTGTTTTGCGTATTTCTGCCGATCACGGAAAGACGTTGAGATACGGTGAAAATCCGCATCAAAAAGGAGTCTTCTACGGCAATTTTAACGAAATCTTTGAACAGTTGCACGGCAAAGAGATTTCCTACAACAACCTACTCGATATAGATGCCGCCGTTTCGTTGATTGCCGATTTTGATGAAACAGCCTTGGCCATTCTGAAGCACAACAATGCCTGCGGCATGGCATGCCGCAGTACGGTAAAGGAAGCCTGGGAAGCTGCCCTGGCAGCTGATCCGATCTCAGCTTTCGGAGGGATCGTGGTTACCAATCGTCAGGTGGATGCTGAGGCCGCTAAAGCCATAAACGAAATTTTCTTCGAAGTAATCATTGCTCCCGGTTATTCGCAGGATGCGCTCAATCTCCTCTTTCAAAAGAAGAACAGAATCATCCTCAAGCAAAAAACAACCGGAAAAGAAACAAACAACACACAGGTCCGTTCAGCATTAAACGGATTCCTGGTACAGGATAAAGACAGGAGTGTTCAGACAAAGAGCGATTTAACGGTTGTAACCGCAAAAGCTCCGACGGAAAAAGAAACGGAAGACCTGCTGTTTGCAAATATCCTGGTGAAACATACGAAGTCGAACGCTATCGTGCTGGCGAAAAACAAACAGCTGATTGCTAGCGGGACGGGACAAACATCGCGAGTGGACGCGTTGAATCAGGCGATAGAGAAAGCAGGGACGTTCCAATTCGACCTTAACGGGGCCGTAATGGCATCGGACGCTTTCTTTCCTTTCCCCGATTGCGTTGAAATAGCGCATAAAGCAGGAATAACGGCTGTTGTTCAGCCGGGAGGCTCCATCAAGGATGCAGAGTCGGTTGATTACTGTAACGAAAACGGCCTGGCCATGGTGACAACCGGGATCAGGCATTTTAAACATTGATTGAGGAAGCAGGGGTGGGTTCTCGCAGTGTGAACATATCCTGCAACTCGTAACAAACATAAAAATATGGGATTATTTTCATTCACACAAGAGTTGGCAATGGATCTGGGAACCGCCAACTCCATTATTGTAAACAATGCCGGAAAGATTCTGCTGGATGAGCCGTCCATAGTGGCGTTGGATCGCAAGACCGACAGGATGATCGCGCTGGGTGAGAAAGCCCGCCAAATGCACGGAAAAACTCACGAGAACATACATACGGTCAGGCCCTTAAGGGACGGGGTAATAGCAGATTTTAACGCCGCTGAACAGATGATTCGCGGCATGATTAAAATGGCTACAAAAAATAAAGGTGGATTGTTTTCCCCTTCACTTCGTGTGGTAATCTGTATTCCATCAGGAAGTACTGAAGTGGAGATTCGTGCAGTTCGCGATTCAGCCGAGCATGCCGGAGGACGCGATGTTTACATGCTTTTCGAGCCGATGGCAGCCGCTCTGGGTATTGGCCTGGATGTGGAGATTCCCGAAGGGAACATGATTGTGGACATAGGTGGGGGAACAACAGAGATTGCTGTAATCTCGCTGGGCGGAATTGTATCGAACAAATCGATAAAAATAGCCGGTGACGACCTGACCGAAGATATTATGGATTATATGGGCCGTCAGCACAACATGAAAGTGGGAGAGAGAACCGCCGAACAGATAAAGATTAATGTAGGCTCCGTCTTGACCGAGCTTCAGGATCCTCCGGAAGATTTTGTCGTTCACGGCCCTAACCGCATGACGTCTCTGCCGATGGATGTGCCTGTATCCTACCAGGAGATAGCACATTGCCTCGAAAAATCGATATCCAAAGTGGATTCAGCCGTGCTTAGCGCACTGGAACAAACTCCACCGGAGTTATATGCCGATATTGTGCGTAATGGTATTTATCTGACAGGTGGGGGTGCCTTGCTTCGTGGTCTGGATAAACGGTTGACCGATAAAATAGGTATTCCGTTCAAAGTAGTGGATGACCCGTTACATGTGGTGGCCAAAGGAACAGGTATTGCTTTAAGAAACATTGACAAGTTTACATTCCTGATGAGATAGGATGAAAAACCTTCTCGCGTTTATTATCAGAAACAGTTCGTGGCTGGTAGCAGTCGGCTTGATTGTTATCAGCTTCTATCTGGTATTTTCTTATAATTCTTATCAGAGAAGTGTATACCTTACATCGGCAAATAAGGTTGTCGGCCGGTTTTACGAAGTTTCCAGCAAAGCGACTGCTTTCATCCATCTAAACAAAAGCAACAGGCTCCTGCTGGAACGAAATGCACAGCTCGAAGCAGAATTAAACTTGCTAAGGACTTATTTGTCGGATACGCAAAGGGATACGTTAACAACAAAGGCCTTTCTAAGTGATTCCATTCCGGCTTCCAGGTTTTCGTTCATTCCCGCTGAAGTAATCAATGTCAGTTTTTCGGGTCCCAATAATTTCATTACGGTAAACAAAGGGTCCGCGCACGGTGTCAAACCCGATATGGGTGTAGTTTCGCAAAACGGTGTTGTGGGAGTGGTGTTGAAAGCTTCTCCAACATTTTCGGTGATCATTCCCATTATAAATCCGAAATTCAGGTTAAGCGCCAAACTGAAAAATTCCAACAATACAGGATCAATTTCGTGGGACGGCAAAGATTTGATTACAGCGCAGATAGGAGAACTTCCCAAACACGAAGTATTTCAGTCGGGCGATACAGTGTTGACCAGTTTTTCACGTATTTTTCCGAAAGATATCGTCATTGGATATGTTACAGGACAGGCCCTGTCTAAAGATGACAATTTCAAGACATTGGATGTGCGAATAGCTACTGATTTTTATTCCGTAAGGGATATTCTTATTATCAAAGATAGGCATTACGATGAGCAAAAGCAATTAGAAAATTCGATTCCATAATGAAGGCGATTACCATATTCAGAGAGATTTTGTTGTTCGTAATGTTGGTATTGCTGCAAGTATTGCTGCTTAATCGTATCGCTGTTTTTGGATTGGCCGTGCCCATCCTGTATATCTATTTTCTCATTAAACTGCCTTACGGAAGAAACCGGTTCTATGTCATTGTTTCGGGTTTCTTATTGGGGATTGTCATCGATATCTTCCTCAATACGCCCGGTATGAATGCTGCTGCAACTACTATCGTTGCTGCATTGAGAAACATGATGTTAAGCCTTTTCTATCCTAAAAATGAGTATGAGGACCTGGTTCCCGGTATCCACACGTCGACAGCTGCCTTTGTTAAATTTACGGTAATGATGGTATTGTTGCACCAGACGTTGCTCTTTTTTATTGAGGCTTTCACACTCTTTAATTTCACCAGTACCCTTCTCCGGATTGGATCATCTTCGGTACTGACTATTGTCCTGATTTTGGCAATGGATTCCCTGTCAATCAGTAGAGAAAAAAGTGGCTAACAACAAGTCATACGAGAAAAGGAGGTATATCATTGCGTCCGTTGTCGTGGCAACGTTGCTGGTATATGTGGCTCAACTGTTCAATTTACAGATATTGAGTCCGGAATACCGTAACTTTGCCGACAGCAACGCTTTTTTCAGGAAAACACTTTATCCGGCACGTGGAGCCATCTATGACAGAAACGGTGAATTGGTCGTTTTCAATCAGCCCACGTACGATGTCATGATGGTTGTCCGTGAAATGAAGCAGTTTGACACGCTCGATTTTTGCCATACACTGAACATAGACAAAGCTGCTTTTCTACAGTTGGAAGCCGATATGAAGGACCGGCGAAAAAATCCCGGGTATTCGTCCTATACACCGCAACTTTTCATGTCGCAACTCGATGTGGAGGAGTATGGTTTGTTGCAGGAAAAGTTGTATAAGTTTCCCGGAATTTATATTCAAAACCGAACGGAGCGGCAATACAAGTATCCAAACATGGGACTGATTTTGGGGTATGTAGCCGAAGTGGATAAAAACAAAATGGCTGCCGATCCGTATTATGTACGTGGAGATTATGCAGGCAAATCAGGGATCGAGCTTTCTCACGAAGAGGACTTGCGGGGCGAAAAAGGAGTAGAGGTTCTTTTACGTGACGCACACGGTCGTGTGCAGGGAAGATACCACAACGGCGAATTCGATAAACTGGCTGTTTCAGGACGCGATTTAACGTTGGCTATTGACATTGACCTGCAAGCTTACGGTGAATACCTGATGCAGAATAAAATCGGATCCATCATTATGATCGAACCCGAAACGGGCGAAATCCTTTGTATGGTCGCCGCACCATCATACGATCCGTCGATCCTGACCGGAAAAAACTTCAGCCAAAACTACCTGACACTTGAACAGGATCCCTACAAACCGCTTATTAACCGGGCAGTGTCGGGATTATATCCGCCCGGATCCACTTTTAAGCCCTCACAAGGATTGATTTTCCTGCAGGAAGGAGTTATTACTCCAGACACCCGGTACAGTTGCTACGGAGGCTATCCGCCGTTGGGAGGGCGCCCTGCCTGCCACGGTCACGCATCACCGCTCAACCTGCAACCCGCACTGGCCACTTCGTGCAACTCATTCTTCTGTTATGGGCTTAACGCCATGTTGAACAACCGGACCAGATACAGCAGTACCATCGAAGCTTTTGAGGTTTGGAAAGAGCACATGGTTGATCTGGGATTCGGCTATAAAACAGATGTGGATTTACCTTCTGAAAAAAGAGGCTTTATCCCGAACAGCAAATATTATTCAAATGCATTTAAGAACGACAGGTGGGTGGCTCACAACATCATTTCCATTGCTATTGGACAAGGAGAAATATTGAGTACTCCCCTTCAACTTGCCAATTACACGGCGATAATTGCCAATAGGGGTTATTATTACAAACCGCACGTAGTGAAAGCAAGAAAAGGCACTCCATTAGACACTCTTTACACTACACGCAGAGAGTCGAACATCCGCCGTGAACACTTTGAACTGACCGTTCAGGGGATGGCGGATGCCGTTACACACGGAACGTGTCGTCGGGCAAATATGGAGCCGTACTTTACGGTTTGTGGCAAGACAGGTACTGCTGAAAACCCACACGGTGATGACCACTCGCTGTTCATTGGTTTTGCCCCGAAAGACGACCCGAAAGTAGCCATTGCCGTGATTGTGGAAAACGGAGGCTTTGGAGCTACAAACGCTGTTCCTATCGGTAAATTAATGATGCAGAAGTACTTGATGGGTGAAATAATGCCGCAAGACCTGGTATTGGAAAAAACCATTGCCGACCGGGTAATTTTACCGTTCGCGTATAGAAGAAATACACCTGTTCAGCGTAACGACACGACAGCAATCCGTGAGAGAAATGTACAGAGGAACTGACAACATACAGGAAAAGGGGAAAGTAGACCGATTCACTGCGGTTATGTACCTGATCTTTATTGTGCTGGGCTGGCTGAATATTTATGCAGCCAGCTTTGACCTGGAGAATGCAGTAAGCATGTTCGACCTTTCGGGTCGGGCCGGCATGCAACTTGTCTGGATGGGCACATCGTTGTTGCTTGCGTTTGCTCTTGTCAAGATCGATACTTCATTTTACGAAACATATGCTTTTGTAGCTTATATCGCCGGAATCGTATTGTTAGTCATTACCCTTTTTGTCGCGCCTGAAATCAAAGGTTCGCGTTCGTGGTTGGTGATAGGTCCGGTACGGCTACAGCCCGCCGAATTTATGAAGTTTATCATCGCGCTTACGTTGGCAAAGATTTTCAACGTGTACAATTTTCATCTGATGGAAAGGAAAAACCTGGTCATCGTATTCACGTTAATTTTTCTTCCGTTGGTGCTGGTAATCCTGCAAAGTGAAACAGGTACTGCACTGGTTTACCTGAGCCTTATTTTTGTGTTGTACCGTGAGGGGCTGCCTGGTGGAATTCTCTTTATGGGAGTGGCAGCCATTTTGTACTTTGTACTGGCTATACGCTTTTCGGATACTCAGCTGGGCATGTTGTCCGTCGGTGAATTCAGCGCAGTTGTGCTGATAATAGTATTTGCCGCTGCCATGGTGTGGAATTACGTAAAACGCCGGGACACTGCTTTCATGGTCATTGGATTAGGGTTAATTGTTTTTGCAGCCGGATGGATCATGCGTTTTTTTAATCTTTTGGACAATCCCGGTTTACTGGCGCTTGTGGGCTTAGGGTTGGTCACAATTTACCTGATTTACCTGGCGCTGCGGTTTTGGAGAAAAACTTATGTTTATATCTTGCTGTTTGTCGTGGGTTCGTTCGCGTTTGTCGAATCGAGTGAATATGTTTTTAACGATGTGCTACAGCCGCACCAGCAAATGCGTATCAAGGTAACGTTGGGGATGGAGCAGGATCTACGCGGATCGGGTTATCATGTGGGGCAATCAAAAATAGCCATTGGCTCGGGAGGGTTATCCGGGAAGGGGTTTTTAAACGGCACACAAACCAAACTGAAGTATGTTCCGGAACAAGATACCGATTTTATTTTCTGCACGATAGGCGAAGAATGGGGTTTTATCGGTTCAACGGTTATTCTCCTGCTGTTTACCGTGTTCATTCTGAGACTTATTTCACTGGCGGAACGGCAGACCACAACCTTTGGGCGCGTGTATGGTTATGGTGTTGTAAGTATTTTTTTGTTCCATTTGCTGGTAAACATCGGAATGGTGATTGGTATTATGCCCGTAATTGGAATTCCGTTGCCGTTCTTTAGTTACGGCGGTTCGTCGTTGTGGGGATTTACCATCTTGTTGTTTATTTTTCTGCGGATTGACAAAGGACGGAAAAGGGCATAAAAAGTGGATGCACACTAGTTTCACAACCGGTATGCATCCTATCAATTAGAACCCAATTAAATTAATTCACAAATTTAGAACCTGTTTTGAATTTTAAATTTCAGTTTATTTTTACTTCGTTCGTGCTGTCTTTCACTCTTTTCCACGTCTTTAAATTTTCATTTCGGTGGCGTTTTTTGTGCACAGCCAGTTAACGTTTCGTTAATTGGTTCAATTCCTTTGACCGGGGTACAGAAAAAAAGTTTAATTTTGCTGCAAAATCAATAGAAATGAGCAGTACCGCATTAATTACGGGTGCGTCGAAAGGGCTTGGAGCTGAGTTTGCCCGGTTGTTCGCTTCAAAGAACGTGAACCTGATTCTCGTTGCCCGTAGCGAAAAAGAATTGAATGAGCTGAAAGATGAGTTGGAAAATAGATTTAATATATCGGTGTGGACGATTGCCAAGGATCTGACAATACCGGAAAACGTACAAGCGGTTTACGATGAAATAAAGCGTGCCGGAACCGAGGTAGATTATTTGGTGAATAACGCCGGATTTGGTGATTTTGGATATTTTGCCGATACGGAATGGGAAAGACATAGAAAAATGATTGAGCTGAATATAAGTACGTTGTCGCAATTTTGTCATCTTTTTATTCAGGATTGGATTCCACGTAAATCAGGCAAAATATTGAATGTAGCATCCACGGCAGCCTTTCAACCGGGACCCGGGATGTCGGTCTATTTCGCATCGAAAGCGTACGTGGCTAATTTCTCGCAAGCAATTGCTTACGAATTTCGAAAGTACGGTATTACCGTTACAACCCTTTGTCCCGGTCCAGTCAAAACCAATTTTGGGAGGGCTGCCCGCATGAATCATCCAAACGGATTTCTAAAAGATATGAAAACGCCTTTGCCGGAAGAAGTGGTATCCTTCGGTTACCGTGCCATGATGAAAGGAAAAGCATTAGCTATTCACGGAGTATTGAATAAATTCGTAGCCAGCTCGGTCAGGTTTTTACCGCGTAAATGGCTGGCAACCCTTTCAGCAAAGGTGATTTCGTGGTAGGAGAGGATCAAATTGATAAATCGTTAGGCAGCTTTATGATAAATCAGAAAGAGATCTTTCAGCGAACCAGGCTCCTGATGGGAGACCGGTATTTAGATCTTGCAGCCCAAAAGCGGGTAATTATCTTTGGCGTGGGCGGAGTAGGGAGCTGGTGCGCGGAAATGTTGATAAGAAGTGGAATTAGCCACCTAACGCTGGTGGATTCCGACAGGGTAGCCGTAACCAATATCAATCGGCAACTGATGGCTACAGTAAAAACTGTCGGACAAGTAAAAGTGGATGTGCTGAAAGAGCGGTTGCTCGAAATAAATCCCCATGCCGAAATTGTTTCCTTGCAAGCGGTATATAGTCCGGAGACCGCCAGTTCCTTTAAGCTCGAATCGTATGATTTCATCATTGACGCCATCGACAGCCTTTCCAACAAAGCCCACCTCATACGTTTGGCCGCGCAAATGCCGGGTGTTTTCTTTTCATCGATGGGCGCGGCGTTAAAGATTGACCCTTCCTGTATCCGGGTAGATGAGTTCTGGAAAGTAAAAGGTTGCCCCCTGGCTGCCGCACTTCGGACAAGAATAAAAAAACTGGGCGGGATCGAGAAAAAAATTCTTTGTGTCTACAGCAATGAAGTGCGTGAAAACAAAGGAGAAAAATCATTTCTCGAAGAGCAACAAGACTCTGTTTCACAATGGGATGCGAAAAAAGCACGAATAAACGGTACAATGTCGTACCTGCCAGCAATCTTTGGAATGACACTGGCATGCCTGGTCGTGAAAGAAATAGATAATTGTTCACAATAATACGGGATGTAACTCCTTTTCCTTTCAATATGTTTTATACAGATTGAAAGAAAAGATGTTGAACATTCTTCTTTTAAAGAAAATGTTTTTTGTACCTTTCGCCTCAAGATGTTGGAGAGAAATGAAAGGCATTGCTTGCATCGTATTGATTTCCTTTTTTATTCCTGTGGCCGACGGACAAAACTCGATGATAAACAGGGACAGTATTCTGCATTATTTCGATCAGGTAAAACGGGCAACACGTGAAAATATTAAGATATGGGATAAGGATATCTACGGCCCCATCATGCTTATTGAGGAGAACACGCGTGTGATCTATGCCAATGAACCGGACAAGTTTAATGTGCTGGTGGCGACAAACGGTTACTACACGGGAGTCTTGCCCAAAGAGATCAGTTTTCAGAACACTTCACTCGATTGGAACGGTAAAACATGGGCTACGGTCGTTTTGCCGCTTTCGCCCGACAAATATCGGCGGTTAGATCTCATCACACACGAACTGTTTCATAGCGCACAACTTTCATTGGGTTTCGATATAAGGGGGTCGGATAATTATCATCTGGACGAGAAAGACGGCAGGATACTTCTCCGGTTTGAAATTGAAGCGTTAAAAAAAGCGCTGAGGGTCAGCAGGCTTTCTCAGGCAGAGGAACATTTGCGTAATGCATTAATATTCAGGAAATATCGCCACCTGGTATACAGCGGTTCACAATTGTCGGAAAACAAGTTGGAGTTGCTTGAAGGCCTCGCAACTTATACCGGGCAAATGATGAGCGGGCGCGATAAATGGCAGCTTCGCGAGTACCTTATTGAACGGCTGGAGGCTTATACCAACACACCTTCCTTTGTCAGGTCTTTTGCTTATGAAACTATTCCGGTATATGCTTTTTTTCTTTATCAAAAAAACAACAGCTGGAACAAAGGCATTACCGAAGAAACTGATCTTACTGAATTTTTCGAAGAGGCTTTTGAACTGGATATGCGCATAGTTTTGCCTTCCTATGTAAGGCAGGTAGCGGAAGAGTATCGCGGCAGGGAAATTCGTGATGAAGAAACCTTGCGGTACGAAAAGCACACGTTAACGCTGAATGAGTTAAGGGAGAAGTTTCTGGAAAAACCGCGTCTTGAGATCAAATTGGAGGATATGAATATGTCGTTCAACCCTAATAACCCGATCTCCCTGGATGTAGACGAAGGAACGGTTTATCCCACCATACGCATAAGCGATAACTGGGGAATCCTGACAGTGACCGGAGGAGGTGCCTTGTTGTCACCCGGACATGTATGGGTGGTTGTTTCTGAACCTGTGGAAATCAGGGAAGATGAAATCATCGGTGATGGATGGAGCATAGAGCTGAACAGGGAGTATTGCCTTGAAAAAAACAATCAGGGGAATTATTTGATGACAAAGAAAAAGAACAGGTGATTTTTCTTATCTTTGTGCCTTAAAACAGATTATGGAACTTCAGCTCAACGGACACAACAAATTAGAATACCCGCCCATGCATACAACGGAGCATATTCTTAATCAAACTATGGTAAGATTATTTGGCTGTGCAAGATCAAAGAGTAGCCATATAGAGAGAAAGAAAAGCAAAGCCGATTATTTTTTGTCTCAATCGCCCACCGATGAACAGGTTAGGGTCATTGAAGCAAGAGTAAACGAAATTATCGGCAGCAACTTGCCGGTTTCAGAAGAGTATCTACCGACCGCTGAAGCAGCTGAGATCGTTGATTTGTCAAAGCTCCCCTGTAACGTGTCAGAAACATTGCGCATTGTCAGGATAGGGGATTATGATGTTTGTGCCTGCATAGGTTTACATGTTGAGAACACATCGGAAATAGGACGTTTCGAAATTATCAGCCATGATTTTGCTGACGGGAGATGGCGGGTAAGGTTCAAATTGCGGTAGAGAAGTCATGCAAAAAATACCTCGTATCTTCGGTAAAACAGTGTTCCTCTTTTTTTTCTGGAGCGTAGTATCTGTCATAGGGTACAGGTTTGTGCCCGTTTATTTCACCCCGCTGATGGGAATAAGAATGGCAGAACAGATTGCAGAGGGGAGAAAACCTGAAGTGAAGCATAAGTGGGTCCCTTACAGGCAAATCTCTGTTCACATGAAACGTGCTGTCCTCGCTTCGGAAGACCAGCGTTTCTTGAATCACAGCGGATTCGACAAGGTAGAAATTAAAAAAGCGCTCAAAGAGAATAAGACCCGTAACCGTCCCCGGGGGGCAAGCACCATCAGTCAGCAAACGGCTAAAAACGTGTTTCTCTGGCCCCGGTCGTCGTGGCTGAGAAAGGGGTTGGAAGCCTATTTCACCGTTCTGATTGAGTTTTTCTGGACAAAGGAACGTATTTTGACGGTTTACCTGAACTGTATGGAGACGGGTGACGGAATTTACGGAGTGGAAGCGGTTGCCCGGGAACATTTCAACACTACGGCGGAAAAACTTTCGGCATCACAGTCGGCATTGGTGGCCGCAACATTACCCAATCCGTTGAAATTCAGCTCAAAAAAACCCTCTTCATACATCAGGCAACGGCAATCGCATATCCTCCGGCAAATGCGTACAGTACAACTTCCTCCGGTTTCGGAAAAGAAGTGATTCTTCTTTTCATCAAATCATGTTGTCCCAATTTTGAGAAAAAAAATAAAAGGGTTACTTTTACGGTTCTTTTTAAAAAGTACCTGACTTTTTAAATGATATGAACGAGAGTGAAAAAAAAGTGGTGAACAAGATGATCGCCATCTATTGTCGGGCGAATCACAAACGTGTATCGGAGCTGTGTGAAGAATGTGCCGCTCTGAGAAATTATGCGATGAAACGGCTCGAAAATTGCCCTTTCGGTGAAAAAAAACCCACCTGCGGTTCCTGTACTGTTCATTGCTACAAAAACGATATGAGACTGAGAATTAAGGAGGTTATGCGGTTCTCGGGACCAAGGATGCTGTTTCGGCATCCCATAGATACTGTTCGACATTTCTACAGGGAGTACAGGCGAGATCGTCTTTTTCCGGTCACTGAAAAACCTTTCCACAAATAAATGGCAGACATTAATAAAAATGTGGTTTTATCTGAATTGCTCACCGAGCACAGTGAACTGATACCTGTTGTAAACAGGTTCGGCATAAAGCTGGGGGTGGGAGAGAAAACGATTGAAAAGATTTGCCTGGAAAATGAACTGAACCCCTATTTTATTCTGGCTATCCTGAATGTCTATTTGGATGAGGAGTATGATCCATGTAAGGATTTAGATATGTTTGATGTTTCACTTATTGTGGATTACCTTAAGCGGACCGTCGAGAATTATATGCAGGCGTCGGTACCGAACCTGGAGAAACACTTCACTCCCTTTATCGCGATGAACGACGGAGAAAATGAGGAACTGAAACTGTTGCATAAAATATTCTATCAATTTAAAACTGAGCTTTCGGATCATTTGCAGCAAGGACTCGAACGGCTCAGCGACTATCCAAATGAATTGTTACACGATTTGAAAAACATTATAATCAGGCACATTTCGGGAAATTATAACCAGAATCTCGCCTACGCAGTAATTTTTTCAATTACCGCCCTTGAAAAGGAATTGCATATACATAACCGGTTGCTAAAAAAAGTGCTGCGCCCGAAACTCAAGGAACTGGATTCCGGACATATCGAACACCTGAACCACACATTTTCTGATGAGCATAAAGCACAAGCGACAAACAAGCAATTGACAAACAGAGAGATAGAGGTGTTAAAGCTTATTGTTCAGGGGCGTTTAAACAAAGAAATTGCCGAAAAACTGAACATAAGCCTGAACACTGTCCTTTCGCACCGGAAAAATATCATATCAAAAACCGGCATAAAAACCGTCTCCGGGCTTACGTTTTACTCTATTTCCAACGGATATGTTTCTCCCGGCGATCATGTTGTTTAGTGGAAATCAAAAAGTCATATGAACAACAAAACAATTGCATTTGTTGCCAATTATACAGGCATATTTCTTTTCGGAATTTCCATGGTGATTATTGGTTCGCTTTTACCGCTGCTCAAGACCCGTTATGGAATGTCCGATATTGCTGCTGGGAGTTTGTTCTCTATTCTTCCTGTTGGTTTGCTCCTTGGTTCGGTTTCGTTTGGACCTGTCGTAGACAGATTTGGGTACAGGTGGCCGCTTTCCGCTGCGTCACTGTTCCTGTCGTTCGGATTTTTCGGGATAGCGCATGCTGACTCTCTCTTTATGCTGAAAACCAGTATTTTATTTTTTGGTCTGGGCGGCGGAGTTATTAATGGAGGTACCAGTGCGTTGATTTCCGACTTGAGCAAAGGAGCAAACAAGATCATAAACCTGAACTGGTTAGGAATGTTTTACGGTATTGGCGCATTTTCCATGCCAATGATATTGAGCCGGATAAACGAGATGCATTACATTACGGTTATCGATGTGGTTAGCGGTATCAGCCTGTCCATCGCCGTTGTTTTTCTCCTGATTGACTATCCACTTACCGTTCAAAAAGAAAAAATATCGATAAAACTCATTCCGATTTTTGTAAAAAACAAGTTGTTTATGGCCATTTGTTTTTACCTTTTTTTTCAATCGGCGTTCGAAGCCATAATCAACAACTGGTCGGTTTCTTTTTTTATTGATAGACTTGCCGTGCCTCGGCACCAGGCTTTAATAGCGTTGTCATTTTCTTTTTCGGGACTTATTTTCATAAGAATTCTTACGGGAAGCGTATTGAAAAGATGGCATCATCTCCGGTTGATCAAATTGTCGTTGTTGCTTTTTTCACTCGGACTGATTTGCCTGGTAGCTCCGACATCATATTTTGTGCACCTGACAGGGATGTTCCTTATCGGCGGAGGGTTGGCACCTGGGTTTCCGGTTATGTTGGGTGTAGTGGGTGAAGTGTTCAAGGGGGTGTCGGGAACAGCTTTCAGTTTTGCGATGTTCATTGCACTCACCGGAAATACAATTATTAATTATTTGACCGGTATACTGACTGAACAGTTTGGAATGATTGTTTATCCGTACGTTATTCTCGTGGAAATTGTAATGATGATTTTTATTTTCCTGTTGATAAAGAAAGCAGATAAAAAAACGGTTAGTTGCTATTGATATTTAATTTTACAACATATGAACTCAATTGATTTAAGGTCTGCCAACTGGAAGGACGTAAAAGAAGCCAGTTACGATGCAGTGGTATTGCCCTGGGGCGCTTTTGAGCCACACAATTACCATTTACCGTATCTTACCGATTGCTATTTATCGCATCACATAGCATTGGAGAGCGCCTTGCTCGCTTACGAGAAGTCCGATGTACTGTGTGCTGTTCTGCCACCCGTTTATTTCGGATCGCAAAACCCCGGACAGTGGGATTTGCCGCTGTGCATTCACACGAACAGCGAAACGCAAAAAGCCATACTGGGCGATATTGTGGATTCCCTGCACGGGCAAGGATTAAAAAAGCTGGTTATCGTAAACGGACATGGAGGAAATACATTCAAAACCTACATTCGCGATTTAGCAAAAAAATATCCCGATTTTACCGTTGTCGCGGTAGACTGGTGGTCGATTGTGCCTACAGGCGATTACTTTGAAGAAAAGATAGATGAACATGGAGGAGAGCAGGAAACCTCGGTGTTGCTTCATTACCGTCCCGATCTGGTGAAGATGGAGCAAGCCGGCGATGGTAAAACAACCCCCTTGCCGATGGAGTCGATCAATCAAAAAATTGCCTGGTTGCCACGCCCCTGGCAACAGGTTTCTGAAGACACTGGAATAGGTAATCCCAAAAAATCCACCGCCGAAAAAGGCAAGAGATATGCCGGAGCGGTGGTTGAGAAAATTGCCGGTTTACTGGTTGAATTGAAAGCGTGGTGAAATTTTATCAAAGAAATTCTTTTCAACTGTTCTTCAAATAATCTCTCAACACGTACTGCAGGATTCCGTTGTTTCTGTAGTATTCAATTTCAATAGCTGAATCCAAACGTGCTTCCACTTCGAACACCGTCACTTTTCCGTCAGGATGTATGGCTTCAACCTCCAGCAATTTATGGGGAATCAGCTTGTCGGCCAGCCCGCTAATGTTAAAGGTTTCGGTTCCGTCCAGACCGAGGGTTTCCGCATTCTCTCCTTCGAGGAATACCAGCGGAGCTACCCCCATTCCTACCAGATTACTCCGGTGGATACGCTCGAAGCTTTCGGCTATGACGGCTTTTATTCCCAACAGGAAAGTTCCTTTGGCTGCCCAGTCGCGGGACGAACCTGACCCGTACTCCTTGCCCGCTAAAACGATCAAGGATGTATTGTCCCGTTGGTACATCATCGCTGTCTCGTAAACGGTTTTTACCTCGTTGGTCGGAAAATACCGGCTGAAACCGCCTTCACGGTCAACGATCCGATTTTTGATACGCACGTTGGCAAAAGTACCTCGCATCATCACTTCGTGGTTTCCGCGCCGTGATCCGTACGAGTTGAAATCCGGTTTTTCTATTCCGCGTGCTTTTAAGTATTGTCCTGCCGCACTTTCTTCCCGGAATGAGCCTGCCGGCGAAATGTGATCGGTGGTTACCGAATCGCCGAGGTAGAGAAGCACGCGAGCTTCACGGATATCGGTCACCGGATCGGGATAAGCAGTAAGGTTTTCAAAAAAAGGTGCTTCTTTTATATAGGTGGATTGCAGGTTCCATTCAAAATTTTGATCGAGATTCACCTTCAGTTCCTGCCAATCTTTTGAACCCTCGAAAATAACATCGTACACCTCTTGAAAATCGCTCTGTTTCACGCATTCATTAATGGTTCTCGCAATCTCTTCCCGCCCGGGCCAAATGTCTGTTAGATAGACAGGGTTTCCATTTGGATCGTAGTCCAGGGGCTCTTGCATAAGGTTTATATCAATTCGTCCAGCCAGTGCATAAGCCACTACCAACATAGGTGACATCAGGAAATTCATTTTCACCTGTGGATGGACCCGTGCCTCGAAATTCCGGTTTCCCGATAAAACCGACGCCACTACCAAGTCTCCTTTTTCTACCGCTTCCGCTATTTGTGGCGGTAAAGGACCCGAGTTGCCAATACAGGAGGTGCATCCATAACCTACGGTATGGAACCGCAACGCATCTAAATATTCGTTCAATCCCGACCTTTCCAGGTACTGCGTTACCACTTTTGAGCCGGGTGCCAGCGAAGTTTTCACCCACGACTTGGTCCTTAATCCTTTTTCTACCGCGTTGCGGGCTAGTAAACCGGCGCCGATCATCACGGCTGGGTTGGATGTATTGGTACAACTGGTGATGGCAGCGATAACGATACTCCCATCGCTGAGAATAAGCTCTTTGTTCTTGTGTTTAATGCGTACGGACTGCAGCGATTCCTCAATGACTTCGTGTGGAGCAGCGCTTTCAACGGGCGTTTTTCCGAAAATAAACTCCGTTCCCGAACCGCCGTCGGCCAACCATGCCGATTCTGAACGCTGCATAGGAGGCTGATACTTCCGGTTGTGTTCTTTTTCAAGCAATTCGGAGAATTTGTTTCCCAGCTCTCTTACCGGAATCTTGTCCTGAGGCCGTTTCGGACCGGAAACGGCTGGCTCCATCTTGGACAGGTCAAACTCTACCACCGATGAGTAGATGATCTGTTCATTGCCTGTTCTCCACAACAGATTTTCCTTGCTGTATCTCTCCACGATGCTTATCTGCTCCGGCGAACGGTTGGTAATGTGCATGTATTCCAGCGTCCGGTTGTCGATAGGAAAATAGGTTACCGTACATCCGAATTCGGGTGACATGTTGGCGATGGTAGCCCGGTCGGTTACTGTCAGAGTATCCAGTCCGTCGCCAAAGACTTCCACGAATTTTCCTACCACGCCTTTTTCACGCAGTACTTTCGTGATGGACAATACCATGTCTGTCGCCGTACAAGGAGCCGGAATAGCGCCTGTAAGTTTTAGTCCGATAACTTCGGGACAGGTGAAGAAAATGGGTTGTCCCAACATGGCAGCTTCCGCTTCAATTCCTCCCACACCCCAGCCGATAACCCCGATTCCGTTTACCATTGGTGTATGTGAATCGGTTCCTACCAGTGTGTCAGGAAACAACCATCCATCGCGTGTCGAAATTCCCTGAGCCAGGTACTCCAGGTTTACCTGATGGCAGATCCCCATTCCGGGTGGTACAACGGTAAAGTTTTTCAACCCTTTCTGTGCCCATTTCAGCAGTTCGTAACGCTCCCTGTTCCTTTCGTACTCCAGCTCCACATTTTTGTTGTAGGAATAATCGGTCCCGAAATAATCCACTTGAACCGAATGATCGATAACCAGGTCGACTGGGATGGCAGGATTGATTTTCTGTCCATCTTTTCCGTGACGGACATACTCTGCTCTTAGTGAAGCCATATCCACAACAGCCGGCACCCCGGTGAAATCCTGCATGAGGATGCGGGCCGGTTTAAAAGGAATATCTTTGTCTGCCGGCTTGGACGACCAATCAGCCAACGTTTGAATATGGTCGTCAGTAATGCTGAAACCATCATAGTTCCTCAACACGTTTTCCAGCAGGATCCGGATACTGAAGGGTAAGCGCTCAATGGCTCCCCCCGACAAGTTCTTCAATGAACTGTAACGATAGCTGTTGCCATTAATTTCAATGGTTTTGACAGCTCTTGCAGTTAAATAAGCCATAATTTTTGATTTTTAAATTGACATGAAAGTTAAACATAGTTTCCGTTTGCCTGCCCCTTGGAAGCCTATTCACGTAGTCCATTCAACCATTTCGATAATTCGGATAGAAAAAGTGAGTGATACGAATAGGACTCCCTATATCCGAAACCGTGTCCTCCAGCCGGATATAATAAAAACGTTACCGGAACGTTGTTCTGCTGCAATGCTTCAACGTATCGAAATCCGTTTTGCGGAGGAACAACCTTATCGTCAGCAGCGAAGATAATAAACGCCGGAGGCGTTTCTCCAGTTACCTGCTTATCGTTGGAGAATTTATTGACCCGTTCTGGCGAAGGTTCTTCCCCAATCAAGTTTTTTCTCGATCCGGCGTGTGTAAACGCTTTATCCATGGTTATTACCGGATAAAGCAGGATTTGAAATGCGGGACGGTCGGCGCCGGTCGTATGCGTAGCGTAGGTCGAAGCGAGATGGCCACCTGCTGATGAGCCCATTATACCGATATCCTCCGGATTAATGCGCCATTCTGAAGCGTGTTGTTTTACCAGATCGAAAGCTGCCTTTACATCAGTAAACGGGACGGAGGGATTGCCTTGCGGCATCCGGTACTTCAGCACTACAAGAGCAATTCCTTTGCTCAGGAAAAAAGGCGCCCAATCAAACCCTTCGTGAAAAACAGCCAGACCCTGATACCCTCCACCGGGTAAGTCGATGACAGCTCTTCCCGTAGCTTTATCTGGATCAGGCAGGTATACGCGTACAGAAGGAGAGAGCATACCTCTTGATTTGTCACTATCCATTGCCGGAGCATCTTTCACGGTGCTCAACGGGTATTCCGTCCATTCGCCGGGTTGTAGCGCGCTCTTGATAGCTTTGCCCCAGAGTTCTCCGAGTTTTTGCGCACCAACCTTGTTCGGGTGAAGATAGAACGTCCCCGAATTGCCTTCTTCTTCGAAAAAAAGCGATTTGTTCTCTTTGAAAAAATCGAATGCGGTTGTGTCTCCCAGAATCACCTGGCCGGGGAAAGTGGAACAATAATCGGCTACCAGCCTCTTTAATTCCGGAAAATAAGATTGTAACAGGTCCAACCCCTCTTGCAGATAAGTGGCGGCATTGTGAGTGGTGGGGCTGTACCATAAGGGTCGGTTCAATACAATCCGACAGGCGGGGTACAACCTAAGGAGTTCATCCGTAATCGCTTTCATGTTCGTGTAATACTGTTCAGGCCGCATACGTGATTTGTGGGTCCCGTGCAACGCGCTGTCGTTGGTTCCCAGCATGACGGAAAAGAGAAGTGTCCCGCCCTCTTTCGACAATTCGTCGGCAGCCGCTTTCACTTTTGTGAAAAATGTGTTTGAGGCGGGCAGGAAGTTCACGGTAGTTAAACCGCTTACACCGCAGTTTCGAAACTCGATTTTCCAGGGGGTTTGTTGCTCAAGCCACCGTACGGCTTGTACAGGAGGTGCTTCATCCCGGGGGCTATCCAGAATAACCCCCTGTGTGATGCTGTTGCCGATAAAGACGATGTTTGTCTGCTGTGCAGAAATAACGGTTACGCAGCTGCCGATAAAGACGAAAAACAAAAAAAGATGTTTCATACGATAAAAATTAAAACAAGGAGCAAGTAACGTTATCCTGGATGAGGATTCAGGATAATCGATTTTTCGTCCAAATTTACAAAACAATCGTTAACATCAACCAGCAAAAGGAAGAAAACTCTCTTTTTTTCGCTGTTAACTTCTCAAAAACAAATTCATAAAACACTTTTTTAACTAAGCAAAAAAGAGTAATTTTGCGAACTTATTGATGGTAAGAAATTAAGAGAAGTCTGAAGCGAAGAAATTTGTTCTCAGCATTGAACTTGAAAAAACCCAAAATAATAAATATGAGTAAATTATGAGTGATCAGAAAGAAAAACTTTTTACCGATTTCCCTCCGGTATCCACCGAAGAGTGGATGGAAGTTATTACCAAAGACCTGAAAGGGGCTGACTTTCAAAAAAGGCTGGTGTGGAAAACAAACGAAGGTTTTAATGTAAATCCTTTTTACAGGGCAGAAAATATTGAGGGATTTCTTTCGGCCGGGAACTTGCCGGGACAATTTCCTTACGTACGAAGCACAAGAAAGGATAATGTTTGGTATGTGCGTCAGGATATCGACGTGAAAGATTATGCCGAAGCCAACAAAAAAGCCTTGTTGTTGTTGGAAAAAGGCGTTACATCGCTTGGTTTCCATCTCCCGAAGAATAACCTTTCGGCAGAGAACCTCGAACTCCTGCTCAAGGACATTGCTCCCGACAAGGTGGAGTTGAATTTCAAGACCTGTATTTCCAAGACGCACGAACTTGCCCGGCTTGTGGTAGCTTACATTACATCACAAAACCTGGACCTCTTGAAATGTTTCGGCTCCATCGAGTACGATCCGTTTCGAAAGATCCTGAAAAAAGGAGTAGATGTACCCAATTGGATGGACGATGCTGCCGATATGGTAAAAATCACGGCTCCACTTCCACGCTACAGAAGTATTTCCATTACCGGAAACCTGTTAAACGATGCAGGAGCTTACAGTTACCAGGAACTGGGGTTCAGCCTCTCCTACGGAAATCAGCTGTTGAGTGCACTTATCGGAAAAGGGCTTGCCCCATCGTTGGTAGCCAAGAAAATCAAGTTTGAATTGGGTGTAGGTCCCAACTATTTCATGGAAATTGCCAAATTTCGTGCGGGACGCTGGTTGTGGGCTGAAGTAGTGAATGCATACAAACCGCCTTGTCCTCCTTATATTGAATGTGAAAACACCGCTGCAGACGGCACTTGTCTTTGTGCGGCCAAAATGAATATCCACGCTTCCACATCCCGGTTTAACCAGTCGCTCTATGATCCGTACGTGAATTTGCTCCGTACACAGACCGAAGCTATGTCGGCTACCATTGGTGCGGTTGATTCGCTGACAGTACGTCCTTTCGATGAAGCGTTTGAGACGCCTACCGAATTTGCAGAACGTATCGCCGTGAATCAGCAACTGTTGTTGAAAGAGGAAGCCCACTTCGATAAAGTCACCGATCCTTCTTCGGGCTCTTACTACATAGAAACATTAACTGTGTCGCTCGCTGAACAAGCGTGGAAACTGTTTCTCGAAACTGAAGAAAAGGGTTTTTACGAAACCCTTAAAACAGGTGCCGTACAAGATGCTATTGCAGCATCGTCCGATGCTCGTTTCAATGCAGTGGCCAATAGAAAAGAAATCCTGCTGGGAACTAACCAGTATCCGAACTTCACGGAAACGATGGCTGAAAAATTAGCTGATCCTCAAGATCATTCGTGTGGGTGCGGTACCGGGGACAAGACCGCGTTAAAACCCCTTGCAGTACGGCGTTTGGCAGAACCGTTCAACACGCTTCGCCTGGCCACGGAAACGAGCGGTAAAACGCCAAAAGTGTTTATGCTCACTATCGGGAACCTGGCCATGCGTCTCGCCCGATCGCAATTCTCCAGCAACTTCTTCTCGTGTGCAGGATACCGGATTATGGACAACAACGGTTTTCCAACCGTGGAAGATGGCGTAACGGCTGCCCGTAATGCCGGAGCCGATGTGGTGGTCCTCTGTTCAAGTGACGACGAGTACGTGGAGCTGGCTCCCAAAGCTTTCGATCTGCTGAAAGGCGGAAAAGAGATCTTGGTGATTGCAGGTGCTCCCGCTTGTATGGACGATTTGAAAGCTCACGGAATCGAACACTTCATCCACGTTCGCAGCAACGTGTATGAAACGTTGAAAGGGTTTAACGAGAGATTACTCTAATAATCCAAATAAATATGCCCAAGCTCAAACACTGGTTAATGGTTGCCCATCCCTGGTCCTGGCCTGCGTCAGGATCACCGGCAATGATCGCCTTTTCGTATGTGTTTTACATGTACAAAACCGGTGTTGTGGCCGAAGTGAACTGGTCTTTTGGCATACTGGCGATTATCGGAGCAGTAATATTCCATGCGGCCGGAAACCTTATCAGTGAATATCACGATTACGTAAGCGGAGTAGATAAACTGGAAAAAACAGGCCCCGTACGCCTTATCGTTCTCGGTATCTTTGAACCGAAGCCGGTGTTGCTGTACGGGTACTTGGTACTGTCTGCAGGCATCCTCCTGGGTATTTACCTGTTGGTGAATACAGGGCTTCCCCTGCTGTTGGTAGGAATAATTGGTGTTGTCAGTGCCACGCTTTATTATAAGTTCAAGTATGCAGGCATGAGCGACCTGATAATATTCATCTGTTATGGAATGTCGATCGCTTTTGGCGTGGTGTATGCCATGACGACGGAGCTTGTCTGGCCGATATTGCTGATAAGCACGCCCGTGGGAATGCTTATCGTGGCTATTCTTCACGCTAACAATACCCGCGACATGATTCAGGACAAGGAAGCCGGCATCAAAACGCAAGCAATGAAACTGGGGCTTGAGGGTTCACAGATAGTGTATCAAACGCTGTTGCTGGTGGCTTATCTTGTAGTAGCTATTGCCGTAATGATGCGTTTTCTGCATCCTGTTGTTTTTGTGGTGCTTGTTACTTTTCCCTTGGCCATAAAAAACATCAAGCTCATGAAAACGGCTACCGTTGACAACCTGGCAAAAATACAGTTTCTCGATACCTATACTGCGAAACTGGTGTTGATGTTCAGTATGCTGTTATCGGCGGCAAACTTTATCGCGCCGTTTGTATAAACAAAGAAACCAGGAATCAAGACGCTGTCGGGCCTGGATTGATAGGGAAAATTAGTACATTATTAAAGATAAAGTACATTTCATAAAGAAAAAATAATATTTAAAAGTCTTGGCTCTTGAATCCAAGAGTCCTGACTCAAAAAAGAAAAAAAATGAAACCTGATTTCAAAAGTATCGATTTTAAATCGGCCGGCTTTGAAGCGACAGATGTTGCCGGGTGGGCTGAGAAAAATGAAATAAAAGCCGATTGGCTCACACCGGAGCAAATCCCGGTGAAACCTGTATACACAAAAGAAGATCTCGAAGGAATGGAGCATCTCGGGTACGCTGCCGGGGTAGAACCTTTCTTGCGTGGTCCTTATTCTACCATGTATGTGATGCGCCCGTGGACCATTCGTCAGTATGCCGGATTTTCCACTGCCGAAGAGTCCAATGCCTTTTACCGCCGCAACCTGGCTTCAGGTCAAAAAGGGTTGTCCGTAGCTTTCGATCTACCCACCCACCGCGGATACGATGCCGACAACGAGCGTGTGGTGGGCGATGTGGGTAAAGCGGGGGTATCGATCTGTTCGGTGGAAGACATGAAAATTCTTTTCGATGGAATTCCGCTCAACAAGATGTCTGTTTCCATGACCATGAACGGTGCCGTTTTACCCGTTCTGGCTTTCTATATTGTCGCTGCACAGGAACAGGGAGCTAATCTTGAAGAGATGGCCGGGACTATTCAGAACGATATCCTGAAAGAATTTATGGTGCGAAACACCTACATTTATCCGCCGGAATTCTCCATGAAGATCATTGCCGATATTTTTGAGTTTACGTCGCAGAAGATGCCTAAGTTCAACTCCATCTCCATATCGGGATATCACATGCAGGAAGCAGGAGCCACAGCCGACATCGAACTGGCTTATACCCTCGCCGACGGCATCGAATACCTGCGTGCCGGAATCAATGCAGGCATCAATATCGATGCCTTTGCTCCTCGTTTGTCGTTTTTCTGGGCCATCGGTATGAACCACTTCATGGAAATTGCCAAGATGCGAGCAGCCAGGTTGCTTTGGGCAAAGATTGTGAAAAGTATGGGTGCGAAGAACCCAAAATCGATGGCATTGAGGACCCACTCGCAGACATCGGGTTGGTCGTTGACCGAACAGGATCCGTTCAACAACGTGGGACGCACCTGTATCGAAGCCATGGCCGCAGCGCTGGGACACACGCAATCGTTGCACACCAACGCACTGGACGAAGCCATCGCTCTGCCGACCGACTTCTCGGCCCGTATTGCGCGTAACACGCAAATCTATATTCAGGAAGAGACGCAAATCACCAAACAGGTTGATCCGTGGGCAGGCTCCTATTACGTGGAATCGCTTACCCGGGAACTGGTGGATAAAGCGTGGGCGTTGATTCAGGAAGTTGAAAAACTGGGTGGAATGGCTAAAGCCATCGAAACGGGTGTTCCCAAAATGCGTATTGAAGAGGCGGCTGCACGTACGCAAGCACGTATTGACTCCGGAACACAGAAGATAATCGGTGTAAACGTTTGCCGGTTGGAGAAAGAAGATCCCATCGATATTCTTGAAGTCGACAATACCGAAGTGCGCAAACAGCAAATTGCCCGGTTGGAACAACTTAAGGCCGGACGAGACAACGAAGCGGTGCGCAAAGCGCTGGAAGCCATTACCAAATGTGTGGAAACCAAACAGGGAAATCTCCTTGAACTATCGGTCGAAGCAGCACGGGTTCGCGCTACATTGGGCGAAATTTCCGATGCCTGCGAAAAAGTTGTAGGACGTTATAATGCAGTAATCAGAACAATTTCAGGAGTGTATTCAGCAGAATCAAAATCAGACGCTACGCTCGAGGAAGCGCGCGCAATGACCGAGAAATTTGCCCGGAAAGAAGGCCGGCAGCCGAGAATCATGGTGGCAAAAATGGGACAAGACGGACACGACCGCGGAGCAAAAGTGGTTGCCACGGGTTATGCCGACTGCGGTTTCGATGTGGATATGGGGCCGCTCTTCCAGACTCCGGCGGAAGCTGCCCGTCAGGCCGTGGAAAACGATGTTCACGTGCTGGGCGTATCTTCGTTGGCAGCCGGACACAAAACACTTGTTCCGCAAGTCATTGAAGAACTGGCCAAATTAGGCCGTCCCGATATTATCGTTATCGCCGGCGGTGTAATTCCCGCCCAGGATTACGATTTCCTTTACAAGGCAGGGGTTGCCGCTATTTTCGGTCCGGGATCCCCGGTGGCGAAATCGGCCATCCAGATTGTAAAGATCTTGTTGGGAGAAGAGTGATGGGAATTACAATTCACGATTTCGAAATTGGATTTTAACAAATTGCGGGTTGCGAAACTTTTTCGTAATCCGCAATTGTTTTTATGAAATGATTAACTTTGTGAAAATCCTAAATTTTTATGCCTTATATCCCACATAAGAAGAAAGAAGACATTGGCCTTTCACCCTATGAATTGAAATTCAGGGGAAAGAAGAAAGCCGAAGACGTACGTATCGAGGTCATCGATTTTGATCTGGAAGAAGTGCGTGAAACAGAAGTAAAATACACCGTGGAACTGAGGAAGTATTTGAATCCTGATTCCATCACATGGATAAACGTTGACGGATTGCACAACGAGCAAATAATCCGTGAATTGTCGGATATCTTTTCCATTCCCGGTGATATTCTATCGGATGTGATGGAGCCGTCGTCCCGTCCGCAGGCCGAGGAGTTTGATAACGGTTTCTTCGTCTCCATAAAGATGATGGAGTTTAATGAGAAAAAGAACAGGGTGTCGGTCGATAACCTGAGCCTTATCGTAATGGACAAGATTCTTATCACTTTTCAGGAAGAAAAAGGCGATCTGTTTGAACCCGTCCGGGAAAGAATCCGAAAACACAGAACCAAAATCCGTACATCCGGATCCGATTACCTGGCGTTCACCTTGCTGGATGTCGTGATCGATAACTATATCTATATTTTAGGTGTTTACGGCGAAAAAGTGGAAACGCTTGAAGAAAGGCTTATCCTGGACACCAATAAAGAAACACTTAAGATAATCAGCCTTTTTAAACATGAGCTCAATAACTTGCGTGTGGATATAAAGCCGGCGAAGGAGATGATTGTGGGACTGACGAAACTGGATACGGATTTTATACAGGAAGAAAACGAAAAACATTATAAGGAGTTGCAGGACAATATCAATCAGGCGGTTGACCTGCTCGACTATTACCGGGAGGTCCTTTACGATGAATTGAACATGTATCACTCATCGATGAGTACAAAGCTCAACGACACCATGACCGTACTCACCGTTTTTTCGGTGATTTTTATCCCGTTGACTTTTATTGTGGGTGTTTACGGAATGAATTTTGATCATCTTCCCGAACTGCATTGGAGGTATGGATACTTTATCGTTTGGGGTATAATGTTGCTCATTGTTGTCGGGATGATCGGGTATTTCAAAAGGAGAAAGTGGTTTTAATCGCTTGCCTTTCCAACATCAGTTCCGGACTACACTGATAATATGTGGGTGTCACTTGATCTCTTGATGGTTTTGAAAATCATAAAAAGTTTTTCTCATCAAATCGGCCAGTGATAGTTGGTAGTTGATGTAAGCCCTGAGGTGGGATGTATAAGCGTTGTTCAGACGATTTCTCTCTAAAGCCAGGTCTTGACTATCGATGTCCCCATCAGAGTAACGCTTGCGCGTAATCTCAAAGCTTTTCTCGGCAACCAATACGTTTTTCTCCAAGACCTGGAGCCTCTTCAGGTTACTGTTTATGCTGGCGATAAGGTTTTTGACTTCTGTCTCAATTTCCCGTTCAACTTCTGCCTTGCGGTAATTGAATTGTTTTAACCTTGTTTCTGCTGCTCTCACCAACGCCTTGTTTTCACCCCAATCCAAAATAGGAATGGTAATAGTTAACCCGACACCGTAGCTTGAGTTTCGATCAATCAGGTTACCGTACGAGTTTTTAATTGACTGCATAAAACTGACGTTGGCCCGATGATCAATACCCGCTCTTTCGAAGTATGCATCAATGCTGCCCTTAATCAATCCGTTGGCCTTTTGTTGCATAATGCTCAATTTTTGCATCTCAATCTGAATTTCCTGTTCCCTGACTTCCAACCGGTTCTTCAAGGCCAATTCAACCGCTCTGACGGGGTCAATGATCACAATTTGATAATTCAGTTGATTATTCAAGGCTATGCTGTCATTCAAGTTCAATCCCAACAATTCCTTGAAAGAATTTTTTGCGGAAACTTCATTCAAATTGGCAATATCGTAGTTGTTTTGTGCTTCTGCCAGGTCCACTTCCATTTGAAGCGCATCTACCTCACGAATGAGTCCGGCGGCGTATTTGTTTTTTGATATTTCGTTGGCTTCCATCTGTCGTTCCAGGTCGAGAGATGCAATCTCCGTGCTCCTCTGAAGCGATAGCAAATTGTAATATGAACTGCTAACTTGATAAATGAGGTTTAATTCCTCTCGCTTGAACTGTTTGTTTGAACGCTCATAGTCCAACTCGGCTCTTTTCAATGATGATTTAATGCTGTTATAGGCGTAAAAAGCATTAAGAGGTTGATTGAACCCAATCCGGGAACGCAGACGTGATGACCGGAAATTGTTTTTCAAGTCTTCACTGCTCGATAGCGTATTATTAATAAAAATTCTACCGTCTGTGGGTAACGGTTGATTGATAGTCAATGACCCTGAATAGCCCAATTCTTTTATTGGATAGTAATAAGTAATTCCTGTTGTGTCTTTCCAACTTTCTATGGTCTCGTTGTATTGCGGTGCGCCAATGGTCATGTCAATATGAGTTCTCAACCGGCTAGTTGCAGATTTCAAGTTGTATTCGGCAATTCTAAGGTCCTCGCTCAATCTCAACATACTATAGCTTTTCTCTTTGGCAATTTTAATGCTTTCTTCCAAAGTGAGCGTATAAACGTTTTGTGACATCGGTGTCATAAGAAACGTGGACAGGAGCGTGAAAGTAAAATATAGCTTCTTCATGTAGGTTTCGTGCAAATTTAATTTATGGTTACCTTTAAAGGATTTGGTCGGTCGGAATGTATTTTTCCATCCTTAAGAAAGATGTTTCGAAGAGCGTAGTTTGCGATTTCCTGCTCATGAGTGATAAGAATAATCGTATTTCCTTCTGCGTGCAATTCCTCAAATAATCGCATAATTTCAACACCTGTTTTAGAATCGAGTGCCCCCGTGGGTTCATCGGCCAGCAATATTCCTGGATTTGTTATTAAAGCTCGGGCGACGGCAATTCGCTGCCTTTGCCCTCCGCTTAGTTCAGAGGGTTTATGATTAATACGATCCGATAAGCCGACTCTGTCTAGCGCCTGCAATGCTCTTTCCCTTCGCTCCGCTCCCGGTGTTCCGGTATAAATGAGAGGAAGCTCCACATTTTGAATGGCGTTTAATCTAGGTAAAAGATTGAAATTCTGAAAGATAAATCCAATTTCCTTGTTCCTCATGATCGACAAGGCATCATCATCCAACGTACTCACATCCACATTGTTAAAATAATAATGTCCGCTGGAGGCGGTGTCCAGGCAGCCCAGGATATTCATAAGCGTTGACTTTCCCGAACCCGACGGTCCCATTATGGCAACGTATTCATTTTTTTCAATATTGAGGTTTATACCGTGGATAACGGGTATTTCGGCATCCCCCAGGGAGTAATTCTTCTTTAAGTCTTTTATTTCTATCAACATTTTTTGACTTTTTTATTCGTAACGAATGGAATCGACTGGTTTCAAGTTTGCCGCATTCTTTGCCGGTAAATATCCGAAACTAACACCCACGATTACCGAAAATGAAAATGCAATGAAGACCGAGTAAGGCTGTATGAAAGTGGTAATGTCTGTAAATAGGGTAACCAGGAGCGACAAAACAATTCCGAACAATACACCGATTATGCCTCCCGTAATGCTTATTGCCACCGATTCAGTAACAAATTGGCTCATAATATCTACTTTCCGCGCTCCAACCGCCCGTCGGATTCCTATTTCGCGTGTTCGCTCCATCACCGTAGCGAGCATGATGTTCATAATGCCTATGCCTCCTACCAATAGCGATATTGCTGCAATGGCACCCAAGAGAAAATTGTAGATTTGCCGCTCTTTCTCTTCTTGTTTCAAAAGTTCAAAAGGAATGACTATGCTGTAATCGTCGTTATTAAAATGATGCCTGCGTAGAATTTCATTGATTATTTTAGATGCTTCTACCAACTTATCTGATTTATTAATTTGTACGGTAATTTGCTGTATTTCGCTGGTGAGAACATTTTCACGGGTGAAACGATTTAAAAACAAAGACAACGGCACGTAAACATCCGTATTTAAGTCTCTGGCTGCCAATTCACCCACAGTTTCGGTAAAAAGACTTTTCGATTCAAGTACACCGATGACTTCCAGCCACTGGTCGTCAATTTTCACCAACTGCCCGATGGGATCTTCATTTTTAAAAAAGGATGCAGCTACTCCTGCACCCAGCACACACACTTTTAATCGTTCACTGTAATGTTTGTCGTTGATGAAGTAGCCTTTTTGAACCTTGTAATTCATCATTGCGGAAAAATCAGGTGTAATGCCTATCACAGTTGATTTTACCGACTTATCGTTGTACCTTACCTCACTGTTTTTTTCGGCTTGCGAAGCAATTCTCTCAACCCCGGGTACGATTTCCTTGATGACTGTTGCATCCTGAATGGAAAGACCTGGCGAAAATTTTGCTCTAATTTCTTCCAATTCCTCATTGGAAAGCGATTTTTCTCGAATGATGATATTGTTTACACCCAGATCTTGATATTTTGCAATTGCTTCACGTTTAGCTCCTTCGCCAATCGATAGCATCGTGATGACAGATGCTACTCCGAAAATAATCCCCAACATCGTAAGAAAAGAACGAAATTTGTGATCGACTAATCCTTGAAGTGCTAAACGTATATTTTCACCGTACTGCATAGTTCATTTTATCATAAAAATTCACAACTAACCGTCATCCCCGGCCTTAATCTCTCATCAGGTTTCGTAATCCTCACTTCCACATCGAATATTTTTTGTCGGGAGTTACGCTCTTTTGGTCTGCAAAGTTTTCCAACATAATAAACTTTACCGTTAAAAACAACATCAGGCAGGGCGTCTAAACGGACCGCCACTTTTTGGTCAACATTTATCTTCAGAAAATCTGTTTCGTTCACCTGTGTGATAACTTTCATGTGTTCCAACTCGGGTACTACTGCCAAGCTGTTCCCGGCATATATGTTGTCACCGATTTTATAGATGCTTCTGTTCGGATCCTGCCGGTTCAGCTCAATCTGAAAGACGCCCGACACAGGAGTTCTCAACGTGAGTTGAGGGAGAAGTTTCTTTGAATCTTCAATGTCATCTTTAATCTGTTGTACTCTAATTTCCTGAATTTTCAGGTTGCTTTCATTTATAATTTTACTTAATTCATAAATTCTTTTTTCTTTTTCCAAGTTGATTGTAGCTTGTTCAAACTCCAGCTTTTTTATCTGCTGGACGCGATCGGATTCAAAACGGGAAGCCTCCAGTTCGATTTTTTTCAAGTCGTACGATGCCAGTTCATTTTTAATTCTCGATTCACTTTCCTGTTTCCGGTTCTCCTGTTCTACATACATTTTCTCCAGTGATGCCAATTGAGTTTCCAAGTTCGTCTCCCTCTCGATAATATATTTATTTATGTCACTCGGGTCGAATAGCGCTACGGAATCTCCTTTTTTTACAATTTCTCCGTGATTAAGTAACCCGATGATTTTCATTTCAGACCAAAAACGGCCATATCTTGGTACGACAAAAGAAACGGTGTTGACCGCAGCAAGTTCTCCGGTTTCTACGATGATGTTTCCATCATAAGATTTTTTTTTCTCTGTTATCGAATCGAGTACGTCCTTACAAGAAACCACAAGGAGCAGACAGGACAAAAGGCCTAACCAACGATACGTAATTATTTTCACCATTTCATTTTTTTTCAATGTTTTCGGGGGTTCCCTTTTTTTCCTCGACGGTAAAAGGATCGATGAGTGCAATTGCATCACCCGCCTTAAGTCCATCCAAAACCACTACATAGTCGGTATTACTAATACCGGTTTCGATTTCAATTTTCTCAAATCCGTTGCCACTTCTCCTGTATACAAAGTATCTTTCGCCTTCCATTCTTAATGCATCCAACGGGATGTAAAGCACATCTTCCAGCTTATCCATTATTATCCTACAACTGACCGTAAGACCAGGAAGAAGATTTTTATCCGCTTCATTCACCAATATCTCAACAGGGAACACTTTAATTTTCGTTGATCTTTCCTTGTTAATAGCCAAGTTGGCGACACTGTTCACTTTACCGGTAAAGGTGCTATCGGAAAAGGCATCGGGTTTGATTTGAACTTCCAATCCTTTGCTTATCTTGGAGATGTCGACTTCATTAATCTGAACCGTTGCCTTTAATGAAGAGAGGTCTGGCAACTGGATAATGGGTAAACCTGCCCAACATTGATCTCCAATCTGAAATTTATTGTTGGTGCTTCTGTTTCGTGAGATAATCGCAACACCAGAGGTAGGAGATACTACGGATAACTGGCGAAGTGTTTCGTGTGCTTCATCTAACCTTAATACAAATCGCTGGATTGAAAGCTCTTTCTGCTTAATTTCTTCCTTTTGAATTTTTATCCGATTTTCGATTTGTTCCTTGGCTCTCTGTAAGGCGATATCTGCTTTATCCAGGTTTAATTGGATCTGTTTTTTATTGATCTCCGATTCATACTCTGATGATTCAAATCGTATCCGGGATATTTCATGCGAGATGCGTGCCACTTCGTAGCCTGCCCTAAGATCTTCCAAGTCCGATTGTTGCTGTGCAATCATCCGATCGTACTCCGCTCGTTCAATCTCCAACGTCGATTCAGCATCAACGATGCTTTTAAGGACTTCTGACGGATCAAAAACGATCAGCGTATCGCCGGCCTTTACTTCTTGTCCGTCTTTAACCATCTCTGTAATCTTCAGGTTCCCATACCTCCATGAAATACGTGGAGCTACAATGTTGGTAGATTGAATTGCCTCGATCTCCCCCTCTTCATACAGATCAAGAAAGAATGTTCCTTTCATGACCCTGCTCTCTGGAATTTGCTGAGTTTCTTTTTTTCCGCAGGCAGATAAGAACAACAGACACAAGAGAAGAAAAGAAACTTTTAACTTAATTTTCATAAAGCAAAATATGTTGCAGAGTTATAGTGGTGTACATGTGCTAAAATTTAATTATGCTGGGAGGTAGAAAGTAATTTTTTCCCTTTAATGAGTGTTGCTGGTGGCTTAACAAGCGATATATGTTCTCCTCTTCTTAAACCTTCTACGACAACCGATTCTTTTTGAGAAGAAAGGCCCGTGGAAATTTGACGCATTTCGAACTTCTTATTCTTCTGCACATAAACTACTTTCATTGAATCTTCATCAAATATTGCAATCTGAGGTACGACAATTGTGTCATTGACAAAATTGACAAACACCCGGCAGTTTGTTGTAAATCCTGGCTCAGGATCTGAATGCAAGATGCTGTCCATAGATGCTTCAACCTCAAAAAACTTCACCCTTGAATCGTCTGAGAGGGATTGGCCCACTGGCAGCTTCTTCGTGATTTTACCTTGAGCCCAATTACCGGGCATAGCATCAAAAGAATAGGTTACCGAGTCATTTTCATTTATCTGTTTGAAATCGGTTTCGTTTACCATCATTCTGACCCTCATCTCCGATATTTCAGGAATGATTACTAACGGTGTGTTGCCCCACACATTATCTCCCTCCTTAAGCTTGGTACGGGTTCTGCGTGCTCTTGACACAATTGCCAACCCGCTTTTGGGAGCCCTGACAGTTAAGCTTGCAAGTAGTTGTTTTACTGTTGTAAGACGATTTTTCAAGCGTTGAATATTGATTTCCAGTGTTTTTATTTCCGACTGATTGATGTATTTTACGGTGTGGATTTTTCGGGCCACTCTTTCCCTTTCAATCGAGGCTCTTTCAAGTTCCAGTTCACTGATTTTGCGTTGAGTAGGAGAAGCAAACTGGAGTTGTAACGAATCTAAACTGGCTATTTCTTCATTTGCATCGTTGTCCCTGGCCTGAGCTTCCAACAAGGCAAATTCCAACGCTAAGTCCACTCTTTTTTTGCTTAATTCGGCGTTAACGGTTTCCAACAGAAGCAGAAGATTATCGTAATCATTTTCCTGTTCCGTGTCTTCAATGGTGCATATGATATCTCCTTCTTTCACATAGGTCCCGTCTTCAACCAAATAAGTTATTGTGCCATTAACATTCATGGGGCACAACACAGTCGTATAGCTGATGGGTTCAACTATGCCATCAATAACGATTGAATTTTCAAAATCTTTATTTATAACGGAAAATGTGGAAATTTTCTCTGAATTCTTTAGATTACATGAAGAGATACTGAAAATCAAAACAGCTATAAGAATTATATTCTTTCTTTTCAAGGATTTTACAATTTTTAGAAAAAACACAAATATAACAATTTTTGCATTTTCCGAACAGGAATGAGTTGATGATATTCATGTGTAACGATGTTAATGTTTTCAAGTGAATGTTTATATGTATCTTTTTCTCCACTGTTTTAGGAGTTATGTCCCGTATGTCAGGTCCATATTTTTCCGTTACGAAGTGAGATAGAACATAGTGAAGAAAAAGTTGGTGGAAATAAAAATGAATTTCTTTTAAAACCAGTCTATAAATTTTGAATGGAATCCATAAACGCTTTTCGGTATGTTTCGCCGATAGGAACTTCGTGTTTTCCGATGATGATGCGGTTTTTTTCTATGCGATCAATCTTTTCACGATGCACGATAAACGATCGATGCACGCGAATAAACCGCACAGCCGGCAATTCATCTTCCATCGATTTCATACTCATGAGCGTAAGGATGGGTTTGGGGCCTTTATCGGTAAAAATCTTGATGTAATCTTTCAATCCTTCAACCAGGAGAATATCGTCAAAAAGGACATGCACCAGCTTGTAGTCAGAGCGGATAAAAATTCCCGAAACTTCGGATTCTCCTTTCTCTTCCGAAGCGATTTTCATCTCAAACCATTCCTGGGCTTTTTTCGAAGCGCTTAAAAATTCGGAGTAGGAGAAAGGTTTCAGCAGATAATCAAGAGCATTAACCTTGTAGCCATCCAGAGCATATTCGCTGAAAGCGGTGGTGAAAATAATCCGTGTATTTTTATCCAGAAACCGGGCAAACTCCATACCGTTCACTTCAGGCATTTGAATATCGAGGAAGACCACATCTATGTGTTCGTTGGGCATATTGTTCATCGCCTGAATAGCGCTGGAGTATTTGCCGGTCAAGTTAAAAAAAGGTGTTTTCTGCACATAAGAATCAAGCAATTCCAATGCCAGTGGCTCATCGTCAATTATCCAGCATTTCAGTTTCATCTCGTTTGTGTTTGAAGTTTAACGTTTAATGTTAAGGGTTCAACTGTTGTTTTACTATTTACTCTTCATAGCTGTAATCTTCTTTTGTGTCAATGATCAAGGTGGTGGAGTAGGTGTCATCAGCTATTTCGGAATTCCATTGATATCTTCCGGGATATGCCATTTCCAACCGCTTTTTAACCAGCTCCAACCCGATCCCGCTACCGCTTTTGTCCGCTTCCGACTTGGGATAGTGACTGTTTCGGGAAACAAATTCGATTTTCCTGTCGGGTGTTTCCGACAAGGAAATATCGATAAACGACGGTTTGTCGCCGCTGATCCCATGCTTGAAAGCATTTTCAATCAAAGATATAAAAATTAACGGCGCTATGGGGGTATCACTGTCTGTTTTAACAGACAGTCGGGTGTTTAGCTTTACATTATCCGCCAATCTGATCCGCATCAGGTCCACGTAGTTTTTGATAAAATCTACTTCCTGACGTAACGGAACAAGCGGCTTGTCGTTATCGTAGAGTATGTGACGCAACAGTTTACTCAAATCGAGTACCGCCTGTTGCGCCCTGGAAGGATTAAACTCCACCAACGCATAGATGTTGTTGAGGGTATTGAGCAAAAAATGAGGACTGATCTGATTTTTCATGTTTTGCAATTCGGCTTCCGATTTTGCTTTTTCCAGCTCTTTCCGCTCGCTCTCCACTTCAAACCAACGGAAAGTCATTTTCAGGGCAACGCTTAATCCCACCATGGTTACCAAAGTAGTTAAGTTCCGGATGACAAAAAGCCAGGGCGAAGGCCTGAACCGGCGTCCCCCCCGACGCGTTGCCTGTTCCGGATTTATTAACCGCAACAGATCATTTCCAAAATGCATAAGTACGGCAGCAGCAACAATCAACAGTAAGTTATAAAGAATAAATTCTCTTGTTTTTCCCTTGAATAAAAATTGTTTTATCAGCAGAAAATAATTGACATAGAAAACCAGCAACAAACCCAATGTATCGGGTGTGGAACGGATGAACAGATCCCAACGAAAAAGTCTTTCGCGGTCAATGAAGAAATAGGGAGCAACCACGATCATGCTCCACAACAAAACGTGCACAAGAATGACTGCGTATGTACTGGCCGTGTTGTTCCTGATGCGATTTTTCATTGTAAATCCAGTTTAAAATTTGAGTAATTAAAGGTGTATCCGTGGCATTAGCCACCGTGACCACGTCCAAAACCTCTTCCGGGGCCACCACGCTGAGGCATCATGTCTTCTTGTGTTGCACCGTTCTTGAAAATGTTGAAACGATAAACAAAATGCACCATAAAATAGGTGGTGAGCGTGTTGGTGGTAGTGTCACGAATGTAGTTGGACGTCACCGATCTGCTGATGTTGCTGCGTTGTTGCAGAATATCGTATATCTTTAAACGGATGGTGCCGTTCTTTTGTTTAAACAGTTGTTTCTGAATGGAAGCATTCCATAGCCACTCGTCTTGCGTAAAGCCATCTGAATAGCCGGAGTTGGTGCTGTAGTTGATGTCGCTCTCGATAGAAACATCCCAGGGAAGGTAAAGGGTGGTATTGGCATTTCCCCCGTAATTCAGGAACTCCTGGTCACGTTGTCCTTCCAGGCTGTTTTTCACCTTGTTATAGCTAATGTTGCCGCGGACTCCAAAGTCTAACACATCCGACCGGTAGTTTAACCCGAGCGTTTCACCCAGATTGAGTCTGCGGCTCAGGTTTTTCTCCAGGTTTGAAAATCCGTTTGCATGATTATAGCTGGCAAATGACATGGAGAATACAGAAAATTTGATGTTCTTCAGCGGAATGTTCATCATCATTCGACCATTGGCATTCCAGTTACCCGCAATATTTTCGAATGTGGTCTCCCTGCGTCCCGTTTCCCTATCGGTCAGCGTGGATGAAACGATGTCGTTAGTCAAGTAACGGATGTCACCAAAGAAACCCATGGAACGGTTCTTTTCGGGATTGAAATTCTGATAACGAAGGTTCAGCCTGTGTTCAAAAGAAGGTTTCAAGTCAGGATTTCCGTAAGTAATGTTTAACGGATTCGAAACATCCACTACCGGAGACAACTGCGTAACCGAGGGCTGTTCGGTATTGCCAAAATAACGGAGCCTCAGGTTATGTTGACGGGTCCATCTGTAATTAAACTGTGCCATGGGTGCGTAATTAACCACGTTGCGGGTGAAATCGCTGATTTTATTCTCTCCGACGAACGTTTTACTTTGTGAACTTGAGGGTTGTACGGAGAAGCCTATCGTATAATCGTATTGTTGACGGACTGACTGAAAGTTAAGTTCAATTTCCTGATTGGTAAAGTTGTTTTCCAAACGCTTGCTGTACTGTTCGTCTAGAACCGTGTAATTACCCGATTCATCCTTAATGCGGGTATCTTTATCAGACTCGGATATGTTTTGCCGGTACTGGTAAGCAACCTGTATAGCGTTGTTATCGCCCAACGGTTCGACATAGGACAGGTAGCCGCGCCAGTTTTTCGAATCGTTGGAATTGATAAATCGTTGATCGATCAGGTCATCGGGTTTGGTTCCGTTATAAAAAGTATTGGATAAATTTGTCCCGGCATTTTCAGAATCGGATATCCCTCCGCGCACCTGAACGCTCAGTATACGGCCTTTTTTGCCGAGTGTCCGACTCACATCCAATCGTGCAGAAAGGTTCTTGCCATCCCCTTCGGAATTATATTTCGAATCTCCGTAATTGATGGAATCTTCCCGGGTTTCGGTGGTAGTTAAGAAGTCGCTAAGCTCTGTCCTGCGATTGTTGTAAACTGATCCTTCGGGATTAAAAATAATCCTTGTCAACGTGTCGGGGGTCCATTCCAGACGCAGGTCCATATTGAAATTCTGACTTACATTACTACTTGAGTTATTTTCCTCCTCAATTGTGTTGCCACTGCTGAGAATATTCTGTGTATGTGTTTTGGAAAGTGTGTTGTTATTGGTATCCCCGTACCGGAGGTTTCCACCAAGTTTCAGCTTTTCGGTAAATTGCCGACTGAAATTAAAACCTGCATTTCCAGATGTGGTGATACCGCTTTGTCCACCAGAGAACATCCTCCTGCCGCCACCACCGCCGCTTCCAAACATCGAGGATGCTAAATCGGAAAAACCGGCGTTGTTGGTATTATTAAAGCCACCCAGGGCGGTATATTGGTTTTTGTCTTTCATGTAGTTGACCATTGCATTCCCCTCGTACCGATCTTTTGTACCATACCCCACAAAGGCGTTCCCAAACAAACCTTCTTTCATCCCGGGCCTCACCATCAGGTTGATGATGGTTTCCTCCTCGCCGTCATCAAAGCCGGTCATTTGTGCTAAATCGGTCCTCCGATCAAGTACCTGCAGCTTTTCAACCATTTTGGCGGGTAAATTCTTTGAAGCCACTTTTGGATCGGTGCTGAAGAATTCCTCACCGTCTACCATGATTTTCTTTATTTCACGACCGTTCACGGTAATCTTTCCTTCCGAATCCACTTCAATGCCCGGCATCTTTTTCAACAGGTCTTCCAGAATGGCACTTTCGGTCACCTTGTATGAGTCGGCGTTATACTCTACCGTATCCCCTTTCACAACAATTTCTGCAGCTTTGGCGGTTACGACTGCTGCATCAAGCAGGATGTTGTCCGTCCCGAGTTCAACAGTGCCTAAATTAGCCGTTCTATTTGTATTGCTGATGATTACGTTGCGAAAATAATCATGGTGCCCCACATAGGTGATATGAATGATGTAGTTTCCAAAAGGAAGTGAAATGGCAAAATCCCCTTCCTGATCACTGGCTACTCCGTTGATATACAAACTGTCTTGCTGCTGTAAAATACGAACATTGGCTTGAGGAACAGGATCTTTTGTCTCCTGATCGACAATTTTCCCTGTAATTCTTCCGCTGTTTTGAGCAGAAATTGACGCTCCGATGTACAGTAATCCGATAAATAAAACAAATCTTTTCATATAATTTCTCTATTTAGACTGATTGGATTAGCCACCGATTGTGATTGCGGTTCCGCTACTCAAACCGCAACAAAATTAACCCGATGTAGCTTGGATAACAAATGAAATAGACAAACGTTCGGATTGTATCGACGAAATGACGTAAATAACGGATAAGAAAGGCTTGGCAAAGAATATTTATTTATACCTTTGGCAAAGAAAATCAAAAACCTCATTCAAAATGTTAAAATCCTTAAAGAACGAAGACTGGACGGCTACGCTCATTGGTGGAGTCATTTTGTTGTTTGTCGTATTGATGCCGGGTTATATGAAGAATCCGGCAGTATTGTTCGCATTAATCGCGGTATTATCCTACTTGGGGTATCTTTTTTTAGGAAACAGAGACAAGGGTCAATTTATCCTATCCTTTGTCATCATCTATGCACTTGCCCTGTTGGCCGATGCGATAACCGACGTGGCATTTGTGAAAAAGATGGGGCTGGAATCGGTTTTTTTCTCCGTGTTGATCGGATTGATTATCCGAAATACTGCAGGACTACCCCGATGGATGGAAACTGCCGTTCGCAGTGAGTATTACATAAAAGCGGGCTTGGTCATACTTGGCAGCAGCATCCTTTTTGGGGAAATTATGAAAGCAGGTAGCGTGGGCATGATCCAGGCTGTAATTGTGGTACTCAGCGTGTGGTATTTCAGTTTTTGGATTTCCCGGAAAATGGGTGTAGATTCCGAAATGTCCATGATGTTGTCGAGTTCGGTTTCCATCTGCGGCGTTTCTGCCGCTATTGCTACTTGTGGAGCGATCAAGGGCGATCCGAAAAAACTCTCATTTATCGTTTCTCTTGTTCTGATTGTGGCTATTCCAATGATGTATATCCTGCCTTTCTTTGCCAAGTGGATGGGGTTGAGCGAGCAGGTTGCCGGTGCCTGGCTGGGAGGAACCATCGATACAACTGCTGCCGTGGTAGCTTCAGGAAAGTTTATCGGAGAAACAGCGGAACAATACAGCGTTATCATTAAGTCGGCACAGAATGTGTTGCTGGGTGTTGCCGCTTTTGCCATATCCATTTACTGGTCTTACAAAGGTACCAATTCCGATATTCGTCCTTCGGGAAGTGTTTTGTGGGAACGCTTTCCGAAATTTGTTCTCGGATTTCTTGTGGCTTCGCTGATCTTCAGTTTTGCTTTTGAACCGGCTACCGGGAAAAGCCTCTCAAAGGTTGCCCAGGAATCACGCGGATTACTCTTCTCGCTGGCTTTTGTTTGCATTGGCCTCGAAACCAGCTTCAGGGATATCTTCAAGAAAGAGAACTCAACATATATCTGGTCTTTTCTCATTGCGCAAGGGTTTAACATCGTACTGACGCTTATCGTTGCGTGGTTTCTGTTCAGGAGTTTCTGATTCTTAATAAGCTGTCTTCTACCTACCTGGCCTGAACTTAAGTTCCAGTTTTGGCTGCGGGCGCATTTTGCCTGAAAACATATCTCGTATCCAGATCAATCCCGCTTCCGCACCCACAGTGGGTTGGAACCAGTACTCAACAGTGCCGCCGTAATACGTGTTGTTCATCATCGGCATCATGGGTGCAGCGGGACGGTTGGTCTTTTGCGTCACCGGAAATCCGCCGTACGCGTTCAGGAACCAGTCGTCAGACATGCGGTACCGGGCGTGCAGGTCAATCAGCACTGACGATTGGCTCAGGTTAAACATGTTTGCACCGGTCTTAATGAAACCAACGCTGCCTTCAAGCATCAGGTTTCTGCCTGCCAGGTACTGTAAATCGGCAGCGACGCTCCAGAAAGGAATAACGTTAAAATTTGAATTATACATCCCGGATAACCCCGCGTTGAGGTTCGGTGCTAGTAGATAGTTAACCCCGGCATTCAGTATGTAATAGTTCCCTTTTCCGAAAAAAGGCGTTTCCACCAATCCCAGGGTAGCAGCGGAGTACAGGCTCATTCGGGGAACCGGCAAATAGGTTGCCGCGACTGTTCGTGATTTGGAATTAATATTATCCGATCCGGTACCGTAAAACCGAACGCCCGACGGTTGTGTGCGAGGCATAAGGTAGGGATTTACCGTAAAGTCGTTGAACCGGTTGTATTGAAGCCCACCTTTTCCTATAACCGGATGTATGGTGGGCATAGTGACGGAAACACCGTCCGGCGCAACAGAATCGGAGGTTAGGGACAACGGATTACCCGGGATTATTCTTAAACTGTCTTTTCTGGTGGGGTTCTCTTGCGCATATACCGAATAAATCACCCGAAACACCAGAAAAAGCAGGAAAAAAAGTCGTTGCGGAATCTTCATTTTGTATTGTATGTTTTCAGATCGTTTCACCGACAGTCTATCAGTCTGATATCTATCGTCTGTTGTCTATAACAAAATTAACCATTTGTTTCTTAACAGATGCCTGATTTTTCAAAATCACTGCATAAGAAAAGTTAAAAGTATCTGCAAGGTTTCTTTTGTGGAATGGGGCTTGTTGGCAGATTTTACGTAAATATCAATATCTTTGTAAATTATTTTTTTAAAACGCTTCGAATGTATACTACCTAAAAGTCTCAAATAAAAGTTGCATGTATCAGATAAAGTATTTATCTTTAAGGTGTTAAATAAAAAATAACACTCACCTGACACATGCAATACAA
>JALHIE010000230.1 GCA_022840285.1 Porphyromonadaceae bacterium | reverse complement strand
CACTCCTGCGTCTGCGTAGCAGGTAATCTGCCCCCAACAACAAGCCCACCCCGGCAACCAGCAAAACAACATACCAGATCTGAACGGGCCACCCGGAAACTTCGGAGGTGGCCTTATCTATGAACCCTTGCCCGGAAGAGGCTTTGATACCGGAAACCCAGCCAATCAGAGCGTACTTCGTGTTTTCCATGAAGCCGGTAACTGCCCCGGTTGTATGACTGACCAGGGTTTCCACCCAACGGAATACGCCCGCCAGCTGTTCCTGAAAATATACCCCTGCAAAGACGGCAACCATCAGAAAGCCGGCACCTCCGGTAAGCCACCAGATCCGGTGTGTCTTTTTCCGGGCGGCTTCCTGTTTGGCTATCAGTTCCGTTACGCGCATTCCCAGCGGGGGCATCCCTTCGGCTTCTTCCCGGCGGTGGCGTTGTTCTTCTTCAAAGAAATTCCTTAATGTATCCATGTTCTTTCTTTTATATTGTCTTCTTTGCTTTTTCCTTAAGCGGTAGTGCCCTCTTCTGTCCTCATTGCTTCTTATCCGGTTCTGCCCTCTTTTGCAGTCATCGCGTCCTGCAGTCTTTGGCGTATCCTGAAAATGCGCACCTTGGCATTTGACTGGGTCAACCCGCAGATGGTGGCTACTTCATCCATTTTCAACTCTTTATAATAATACAACTCTATAAGCATCCTGTCTTGCGGCGGCAGGGTTTCCAGCAGGGAACGCAGTTTGTCCTGCTGTGCCACGCGCGGGTCTTCTGTATCTTCCTCTGCCAGGTCTGTGGTGTGGAGCACATCCTGCGCGTAGGCTTCTGAGCGCCGCTCCCGGCTTTGTGTCTTGCGTACGCTACTTATAGCTGTATTATAAGCTATCCGGTACAGCCAGGTCCTGAACGAGGCATTGCCTTTATAGGTATACAGCTGCTGGTACACTTTAAGGAAAACGTCCTGGGTCACTTCCTGGGCATCCTCTGCCGAGCGGCACACGCTCCGTACCAGAACAAACACCATGCTCTGGTATTGGTTTACCAGGGCTGCATAGGCACGAATGTCTCCGTCCAGT
>JALHIE010000091.1 GCA_022840285.1 Porphyromonadaceae bacterium | reverse complement strand
TGTTGATAACTTTTTTGGAAAACTTTATTGGTTTTTTAAAAAAGTAAATTTACCTTTGTGACGACATTTGGTTTTTATTCATAGTCGTCTTTATGAATAAAATAAAAGGGAATGCCGTGAAAATCGGCAACAGTTCCCGCTGCTGTAAACTCTTTTTTACGTGCTGAACAAACATCTCCATAGCCACTGTTCCGACAAGCCGGAACGGGAAGGCGTTCAGAAACCGGAGTAAGTCAGAAGACCTGCCAAATGCATTTATATACTTTTTTGATGTCTTTCGGGTAAAAAGGCGGTATAGAATATGAGCAACAAGGAATTTTTTATTGTAAAACGAGATGGGAAACGGGTTCCATTCTCCATCGAGAAAATCAGAAATGCCATTGCAAAAGCATTTCTGTCGGTAGGCGCGTTTGCTGCCGAAGAGGATTTTATCATGCTCCTCTCCCACCTCCACGTTTCTGACGGCATGACTGTGGAAGAGATCCAGAACCAGGTGGAAACAGCGTTGATGAGGGAAAAATACTTTGCCGTTGCAAAAGCATACATGCTCTACCGGCAGAAACACACCGAAACACGTGAAATCCAGAGCAAGATGAACTTCCTGATAAACTATTGCAACGCACAGAACGCTGCCACGGGAAGCAAGTTCGATGCCAACGCCAACGTAGAGAAGAAAAACATCGCCACCCTCATCGGGGAGTTACCCAAGAAGAATTTCATTGACCTGAACCGGAAAATGATTGCCGACAGAATGAAAGAAATGTACGGGAGAGAGCTTGCCGACAAATACATCGGTATGCTGAACGAACATTTCATTTATAAAAACGATGAGACCAGTTTAGCCAATTACTGCGCCAGCATCACCATGTATCCCTGGCTGCTGAACGGTACCTTACCTGTTGGAGGCAACTCCACCCCGCCCACCAACCTGAAATCATTCTGCGGAGGATTCATCAATATGGTATTCATCGTATCGAGTATGCTCAGCGGTGCCTGCGCCACACCCGAGTTTCTGATGTACCTGGATTATTTTATCCGAAAAGAGTATGGCGACGACTATTATAGGCACGCCCGGGAAGTTGTGGACCTGTCGAAACGCCGCCGCACGCTCGACAAGGTGATTACCGACTGCTTCGAGCAGGTAGTCTATTCCATCAACCAACCCACGGGAGCACGCAACTTCCAGGCGGTTTTCTGGAACATCTCCTACTACGACAGGCATTACTTTAAAAACCTGTTCGGAGAATTTCTTTTTCCCGATGGATCCCGTCCCCTATGGGAATCACTCAGTTGGCTACAGAAACGATTTATGAAATGGTTTAACAAGGAACGTACCAAAACAGTGCTTACGTTCCCCGTTGAAACCATGGCCTTACTGACCAAAGACGGCGATACCACCGATAGCGAGTACGGTGATTTCACCGCCGAAATGTATGCAGAAGGACACTCTTTCTTTACTTATATGAGCGACAATGCCGACTCGTTATCGAGTTGCTGCCGCCTGCGCAATGAGATTCAGGACAACGGGTTCAGTTATACCTTAGGTGCGGGCGGTGTATCTACCGGCTCCAAGAGCGTACTCACCATCAACCTGAGCCGCTGCGTTCAGTATGCAAAACGTTCGGGGCAACCCTACAACGCTTTCCTTGAAGAGGTGGTGGACCTGACGCACAAGGTACAGATCGCTTACAACGAGAACCTGAGAATGTTCCAACAAAAAGGAATGCTGCCGTTGTTCGACGCGGGATACATCAACCTGGACCGTCAATACCTTACTATCGGTGTAAACGGGTTAGTGGAAGCGGCCGAATCGCTGGGGATAACCATCAATCACAATCCTCAATATAAGGCTTTCGTACAGGAAGTGCTCGGAATCATTGAGCGGTACAACAAAAAATACCGGTCGAAAGAATTGATGTTCAATTGTGAGATGATCCCTGCTGAAAACGTGGGGGTAAAACATGCCAAATGGGACAAGGAGGACGGCTATTTTGTGCCACGCGACTGCTACAACAGCTATTTCTATCGAGTGGAAGACCCGTCGCTGAATGCGATTGATAAATTCCGACTGCACGGACGGGATTATATTAAACACCTGACAGGCGGATCGGCGCTCCACCTGAACCTGGAGGAACATCTTTCAAAAGCACAGTACCGGCAGCTATTGCGTGTGGCAGCCCATGAAGGCTGCAACTACTTTACCTTCAACATTCCAAATACTGTATGCAACGATTGTGGTGTCATCGACAAGCGCTTTCTGAAAGAATGCCCCCAATGTGGATCCCGGAATATCGACTACCTCACACGCATCATCGGCTATATGAAGAGGGTGAGCAACTTCTCAGCTGTCCGCCAGGCGGAAGCAGAAAAAAGGCATTACTGTAATGCATTAGGTTTAACCAAAAATAATCTTTATGCTGAAATACACAGATTATGATATTGTTTTTCAGGAAATTCCCAATGAAGTGACCTTAGCCGTCAACCTGTCCGGATGCCCTCACCGCTGTAAGGGATGCCACAGCCCCCACCTGCAACAAAACAAGGGGGAAGAACTGGACGAAGAAGTCCTTTCTGACCTGTTACGGTCCTATGAGCATTCGATCACCTGCTTCTGTTTTATGGGTGGTGATGCCCATGCCGATGAGGTATGCCGGCTGGCATCCTACGTGCGGATAGGTTGGAAAGGAAAACTCAAAACAGCATGGTATTCAGGAAACAGTTACCTGCATCCTATGGCTGCCGGTTGTTTTGATTATGTGAAAACGGGCCCCTATCTGGAAGCGCTGGGTGGATTAAACAAAAAAACGACCAATCAACGGTTGTACAAGTTTATAGGCGGCCGTTTTAAGGACATTACGGCAGAAATGCAGAAATAAATATCGGTAAGAAAGAATTATTTTATGCAAAAAACAGTATTTTCCCAATACTTTTCTTTGAAATATTTATTTATTGTTTCTTTTGTAGTATGAAACATCATTTTTCCATGCCAAACACAAATAAAAAAAATCTATCTTTCGTTCTTCAGTAGATATTTGTTTTGCAATTTGTATTTCGAACCGATTAATTTATTCGTTGGTAAAAGGAGGCATTTCAAAGCGCGGAGGGTTTTCAGCAACGCGGGGATCTTGTGCACGCTTAAGTTCACTCATGAGCTGATCCGATAATTTCTTTTTCACTGCAGCAAATTCAGGATTTCCTGCAAGATTATGAATCATATCCGGATCGCGATGCACATCATAAAGTTCTTCAGCGGGCCTTTTCCCGAAAGCTATTTGGTAAAACCATTTCCAGTTCGGATTGAGTCTGTTTTTTACCAGCCAAGCTTTGGTTGGACTGGCATCCATATCAGCAAAAGCTATTCGAGTATTTTTTTCCAGTTCGCTGGCATCAGGAGTAAATTCGGGAGTTACAGCACCGGGTGATCCCATCGGCCAGCGATCAGGTTCAAAGTTCCGGATGTAAACATAGTCGGGGGTATGAAGCGAACGCATCGGATATGGGAGATTGTCTTCTCGTGCGGTTGAAACGTGCCGCTCGCGGCCTGTGATGACCCAGTTGCGCAAAGAATCAATAACCCCGCTTTTTTCAGATTCCAAAAGTGGCAGAAGTGATTTTCCATACAAGTTTTCAGGAGGATTGATGCCGCCTATTTCCATGAAAGTAGGTGCGAGATCGGGCAATCTTACAAAGTCATCGACGATTCGCCCGGTTTTACTACCGGGCATCTTAATAATTAGAGGAACACTTACACCCATATCGTAAAGGTTGCATTTTCCTGAAGTGACACCGGGCATGCCATGATCTCCACTAAGCACAATGACCGTATTATCAGCTTCACCTGCTTCTTCCAAACATTTTAAAAGGACTCCCACATAAGCATCTACAGCCTGACATTCACCCAGGTAATCAGCTACATCTTCGCGCACTTCAGCCACATCAGGCAGGAACTCTGGAAATTTGCCTTTTAACCAGTCCGGTTGAATGCCCCACAGTTTTTTACCGCTGCCTTTTACCCAACTCCGATGTGTAGTAGTTGGCCCAAAGTAATAATGCCATGGATTTCCTTTAAGTCTTGCAGCAAGAAAATCTTTAAAGTTTTGCCTGACTTGCTCGAGAACTTCTTCTCTTGCTTGTTCCAGCGACATTCCATTCCCGATTCGGGAAGTAACTTCTTCTGAAAAATTGTTGGCAGCGCGTCCTGCTTTTTCGTATGCGTATTTCTGGCCTCCAAATGGTGCATCGGCGGGTTTGCCTGGACCCCAGACCTTAAAACTTTTGCCAATGCTGTAACCGGCTTTTTCCAGCATGAGAGGATAAACCGGGATGTTTTCATCCCACTCAGCCCCTTGTAATATAGCGCCCAAGTTGCAATTGAAAAAATAACGGCCAGAGAACAACGAGCTACGGCAAGGTGTAGAGCTTGGAGCATTCACAAAGGCATTCCGAAACAATACACCTTCTTTTGCCACACGATCCACATTTGGTGTCTTAATAACATCGTTAATGGTTGGTCTCCCGTCGAGGCCTTTGTAGCAGCTGGCATAACGCCCCCAGTCGTCAGCAAAAACAAAAAGGATGTTTGGCCTTTGCCCTGTGCTGTTGGCAGCAATCATTTGAGAGCCATGTGATACAAAAGCTATCCCACACAGAAAGGAAAAATTTTGTTTTATGTTGAACATTATTGAAAAAATGTATGTAAAATCTTTTGAATATATTTATATCAAATTCACTAACAACGTGAATTCGGGATAAGAAAAGTATGATAATCAAACATATAACAAACATCAATCCTGTGATTACAACGGACAAAGTTATTGAAATATTTTGTATTGCAGACGATTTTTGTGCAGAATATGAAAATGAAATACAGAATCATGTGGGATAGTTACAATTTCATCCTCGATTTTGCGATTTTAGCCGTACATAATCAGGATATCTTGCGTTATTTGCAACAATTTCTGCGTGAATTATATAAAATAATTTAAAAAACCAATATTTATTTGTATTATGTTTGTTCATGAATTTATCCGTAACGTTAAAAGGGACGATTGAAAAACTTATATAACTGAACATATTAGATTTATAGCATGAAACATAAGCCTAAATATTGTTTATTCTATGATAATCATACGATGAAGGCTATTCCCGATGTGGGAGAAAACTTTGATGTAGAAACTTTTACCGATAGAATCAGAAACTGTGGAGTCGATTATCTTGTGTTTCATGCTCGTTGCAATCAAGGGCTTGCATATTACAACACCCGGATCGGGACAAGACACCCTTCCTTAAAATACGATCTTTTCGGCAAATTGTCAGAAGCATGTCAACGAAAAGGGATCACATTGGGAGCATACTTTAATGCGGGTATCAGTAGCGAAGAGGGATTGCAGCATCGGGAGTGGACAACCTTATATTTCGATGGCAGGTCGTTGCGTGAGCCACGTTTTACGCCGCATGTCCGTACCATGTGCTACAATTCGGGATATCGGGACCATCTGATTGAAATGGTAAAAGAGGTGCTTCACCAATATCCTGTTGAGGGACTGATGATTGACTGCTTAATCAATTATCCCTGTATATGTCCTGTTTGCGTACAAGAGATGAAGAAAAGAAATATGGATTGGTCGGATTTAAGCGCGGTCACTCGTTTTGCGGAAATTTCAGCAGTACGTTTAGCAAAAGATATTGCGGAGGAAGCGATGAAAATAAACCCCGATTTACTTATTTCCAATAATTATCCGAGTTACGAAGAGTTATTGGGAATAAATACCTATTTCGATGTGGTGTCTTTACCGGCATCGGATAGCGGATACGAGTTTATGCCTGTGATGGCCCGTTATGTAAGGACGTTGGGCGACTTTCCGGTTTTGAATATGACGGGCCGGTTTTACGATTGGGGGGATTTTGGAGGATTACGTCCCGAGGAAGCCATCAAGTCGGAGTTGCTTTACGGGTTGGCCAACGGGATGCGCCCCAATATTGGAGGTCATTTTCACCCCAGGGGGGATCTCGAGAATGCCGTCCTTGACAGGGTGGAAAGAATATACAAGGAACTCCGGACCATGGAACCCTGGTTCGACAACGCCAAGAACATAACTGAAATAGCCATCGTCTATCCAAAGAAAATTGCAAACATACGGGGCGACAGACAACTCAAAAGCGCGGTGCGCATGTTGAGCGAATTGAAGCAGCAGTTCGATGTGGTGACACTGGCATCGGACTGGAGCAAATACAAGGTACTGATCTTTCCCGACGACATTCTCTTTGACGAGGAAACGACAAGACGCGTGAAGAAACACGTCAACGAAGGAAAAGCCGTTATTTCAACGGGGTTCTCCGGCCTTGACCCGGAGAAGAAACATTTTGTGCTTGAACAGGAATGGGGCATCAAATTTTTAGGAGAAAATCCGTTTGATCCGGCTTATTTTACCGTAGGGGAAAATTGTAATAAAGGGTTGCCGGACATGCCGCTCTCTTTATACTCCAACGGCATTGAAGTGGAAGCATCCGGTAAAACAAGAACGGAGGCACGTCTTGTAAAACCATATCACAACCGGGATTGGGATGGGGAATATGCTTTCTATTATAATCCGCCAGACAAGGTGACGGAGAAGCCGGCGCTTACAATTAACGGACAGGTAGCCCATTTTAGCCACCGTATATTCTCCGGATATTACGATAAGGCATCCGTGGAGTTAAGAACAGTCTTTTCCAACGTGCTCGGCCGGTTTCTTGCCAAGCCGTTAGTAAAGACAAAGAATTTACCGTCATTCACCCGGGTTTTTGTCACGGAACAACCCGAAAGAAGAATGGTGCATTTGCTTTCTTGGAAATACGCAAATGATCGAAGAACCCATTGAACTTGACAACATAACCCTATCCCTTCGCCACGATGATAGAAATTTCAAGAACATCTACCTGGCACCCAAAAAGGAAAGGCTGTCTTATACCCTTAAAGGAGGTTATGTCCATATCAACATACCTAAAAGCAAAGGGTACTCCCTGCTGGTTATCGAAGAATAAATGAACAACAAACATATGCAGTTATGAAGAAAAAAATTATTATTCCATTATTTGTATTGATTAACATCATTCTAATGTCATGTGTACAAAAAAATGAAAGTGACAACCTCGAAAATGACATTGTAATCGAAAATGAACAATTTAAATTAGTTATCGGAAATAATGCCGTTGCCAAAAGCCTGACTCTTAAATCTACAAATGAAGAGTGTTTGATGCAGGGAGAAAATATGGCAATTATCTCGGTGACTCAGGAAAGGCCGTACCACAATGAAATAAAATTGGGTCACCCCAATAAGAAAACAACATATCAGGCCGACACTATTTACCGGGAAGGAGACAAACTCATTGTCGGATTTGAATTAATTCCGTACAAAGCAGTTATTCAAGTCAAGGAAACACCTGCTTATATAGGCTTCAGCCTTTACGATTTTATTACGGACGGCATTTATCCCTCATACCTTAAAATAACTCCTCCTCCCGCCACTGAAGTATGTATTTTACAATTACCCATCCGTAATCGGGAGAATTTTGGAGAATGGCTAAATGTCAGTTGGGATGATAAGGTTGCCATTAATGTGTTAGCCACAGACGAGTACGCCTATATCGATTTTGAGAAACGAAACGGGTATAAGATATTGAAGGCAAGTGCCATTAAGGATATAAAATTTAAAGGTACCGGGGCCGCATTAATTGTTTCCGAGTCCGATAAATTGCTGGATAACATTGCCCGGATAGAAGATGACTTTAATCTGCCCAAAGGCGTAGAAAGCCGGAGAAATGATTTTATCAATGCTTCTTACTATTGGACGGCAAACATAAATCCGACTAACGTCGATCAACACATCAAATACGCCAGGATGGGTGGTTTCAGGTTGATGAATATCTATTATCCCAGTTTTGAAGGTGGAGGAGGATACGGTATCATTGGAAGTTATGAAATTAACAAGACTTTATATCCCAATGGAAAAGAAGATCTCCAAAAAATGCTGGATAAAATTAAAGCGGAAGATATCATTCCGGGCGTTCATTTTCTTCACTCACATATCGGTAGAAGGAGCCAGTACGTAACTCCCGTTCCCGATTACCGGCTAAATCTCGTAAAAACATTTAATCTGTCGGAAAACCTGGGAAAAAACGATACGACTGTGTATGTAGAACAAAATCCCGAAGGATCAGTCATGGCGGAGGGATGCCGGGTTTTGAAAGTGGGAACGGAACTTATTTCGTATGAGAATTTTACCACTACAGCACCTTATAAATTTACGGGATGCAAAAGGGGAATCGACAACACCACGGTGAACAGCCTTCCCAAGGGATACTCCATCGGTATACTGGATGTCAGCGAATTCGGCGCTACCAGTGTTTATATAAACCAGAAAACCAGCTTACAAGATGAAATTGCTGAAAAAATAGCGGCTATTTACGATGCCGGATTTCAATTTTTCTATTTTGACGGTTCAGAGGGGGTGGATCCTCCATTTGGCATCAACGTGGCTTTAGCGCAGTACAGGGTATTTAAACGGTTAAATCCCCAGCCTTTATTTGCAGAAGGGGCTGCTAAAACGCATTTTAGCTGGCATATGTTGAGTGGAGGGAATGCTTTTGATGTTTTCAGGCCGGAAGTATTGAAGGAAGAAACAAAAAAATGGCCGGCAGAAGAAGCTCCCCGTATGAGACAGGATTTTACACGAATCAACTTCGGATGGTTGGGCTATTGGGTTCCAAGTGAGACAACCGTAGGAACACAACCGGATATGCTGGAATACGTGACCAGCGTGGCAGCGGCCTGGGATTGCCCGATTTCCATTCATTCTAATCTCCAGGCATTTGAAGCTCATCCAAGAACTCCGGACAACCTGGAAGTAGTGCGAAGATGGGAGGAGGTCAGAGCAAAGCATTGGCTCACGGAAGAGCAGAAGAATGAACTGAAAAATACGGAACAAGAGCATTATCTACTACTGAATGAACAAAACCAATTTGAGTTGGTGCCTTATGAGCAAATATCGGGCGCGGCGGGAGCCAGCAAAGAAATCAGGGCTTTTATATTCCAGAGAAAGGGTGAGTATTACGTTGTTTATTGGCATATATCCGGTGACAAGAAACTTCAACTACCGTTGAAATCGTCCGATATTGAGCTATATAAAACATTGGGCGAAAAAGAGCCAGTCAAAGACGGTTCGGACGGTAACATAGTAATTCCGTTAAACAATAGACGGTACATCCGAGCTAACAAATTAACCAAAGAAGAAATACAAACCGTATTTGCTAAAGCGAAAATTATTGACTAAAAAATGAGAAAAAGTTTTACCCGTAGAAATTTTTTAATTACAAGCACTACCGGCCTCGTCGGAATGACTGTTTCACCCGCTATGGGCTTTACTGAAGAGAGTAACATTTCTACGGAAAATGCCGTAAGCCCTTTCGTTTCAGAAGTTGAACGCCTTGCCGTGGAAGAACCGTATGACTACCACAAGCATCTTTCAACGGCTCCTGTGCATGTATGGAGAAGGGACAAGAGCACCGCAGCGGAAAAGGATGAGATGACCATTCTCGATCACGGGTGGAAACTGGTTTACTTGAAACAGGCAGGTATTGTCACCTTAACCGCAGTTCAGGATTTTCAGGATTATTTGGTTATTTCACACGGTGTGGCAATAGAATTCGAAGAAAGGGCCACCTTGAATGACTGGAAGAAATTAAGTCAATGTATTGTTGCAGGAACGAGAGAGCAGCTTCCCGGATGCGGGTTAACCCTTAAAAACCCCAAAGATTACGAAATACAGGTAACTCCTCGTCGTATTGTTGTGTGTGGTTATGACGAACAAGGAACAATGTTCGGCCTTTATAACCTGGAAGCAAGAATGAATCTTCGTGAAGCTCCTTTTTTACCCGACAACTTAAAAACAGTTCGCCACAGTTTATACCATACGCGCATGGTTCTATCGTGGATGGGATGGATGGAATGGCCTGATGCACTTTTGTCCCATCTTGTTCATGATGGCTTTGACGGTATTTTTGCCGGTGTATATACCAACCCGAATGGAGACCGGACAACAGCCGATAATTCTACCGATTTTTACGCACGCCTGATGTACGGAGTGCGTAAACAAGATCCTGCAAAAATAAGAGATTTGATTAAACGGGCTTCCAAATACGGCTTGAAAGTTTACACGCAGATCATTTTTCAATACTTGGGAACTGAAGAAAGCGAAGCGGAATTGCGTAGACTGGTACGCGATATTGTCCGGGAATTTCCCGAAATCAGCGGATACATCCTCTTAACGGAGGGATTCTGGTACAAAAAATGGGGAGGAGGCCACGGTGCAAGTAAGGAGTATCTTCAGGATTGGGCTAAAAACTGGTCGTATGCTGTGGGAATAGTCGAAGAAGAGTGTCATAAAATGAACCCGGCCATAGAAATACTTCCCTGGGAATACAACATCGATTTTCGTCCCCAAAATACCGAAATAAAGCGCTATTTCATTCAACAACTTCCTGAGAACACCGCTCCCATGCTTACCTGGGAAAATGGAAAAAGTTTTGAAATAGACGGCATGCAGGGATATTTGCGTGATTATTCCCTAAATCAAATTGGCCCGGCCGAAGTGACGGAAGCACAAATAGGGGAAGCCAAAAATCGCAACATGAGGGTCTTCTCTAAAGTAGATACCTTTGCCAGTTGGCAGTACGGGACAATACCTTATCTGCCCTGTCCTTATCAATGGCATGACCGTTATAAGGCATTGGAAAAATCAGGTGTGAACGGAACGTTGGAGAGTTGGAGCAGCGGTTACAAACCCAATTTTTTAAGTAAGCTTCGTGCATGGACTTGCTGGACAGATTATCCTTCATTCGACGAACTTTTGAATCAAACTGCCGCGGTGATCTTTGGAAAAAATCAGCAAGAACAGGTATTAAAAGCATGGGAACATTTTAGCCGGGCTATCCGTCTTGTTCCCGACACCGGGCCTAATATGGGTACTAACAATGCTATTGGAAACCCTATATTTTTCCAGGTACCT
>JALHIE010000090.1:10533-18879 GCA_022840285.1 Porphyromonadaceae bacterium | reverse complement strand
TCTTTTTTGTTTTGCAACTATAAAGGTAAACCTTCTGGGGGAATTACCGAAAGGGGTTCCCCTTCATTTTAGCGTTTCTTTTTTTACCGGACACCAGTGTATATTAATATAAAACCACCCCACTTTTCAATCTAAAAGTATACCACTTATTAACCTGAACGGATTTTATCTGTTCACCATAAATGATAAGTATGTATACAAAACAAGAAATCATCATTCGAAGTCACCGTGAAGGTCACAGTCAGCGTAAAATAGCTCGCGATCTTCACATCAGCCGCAAGACGGTCAAGAAATACCTCGATGAACATGCCTCATGTTTGCAATCAAGCACTTATAAAGAGAAGGCTCATTCGGGTAATCTGTCCCTGCAGCCGGTTTACCGGCTCTCCCGGGCTCGGTCAAAGCTGAAACTCACGCGCGAAGTGGAATCGGCTATCGATAATTTGCTTGCGGTGAACGAACAAAAAAAAGCCCAAGGTCTGGTCAAACAAATGCTCAAAAAGAAAGACATTTTGGAGCAACTCCACCTGCAGGGATTTGACATCGGTTACACCACGGTGTGTAATTATATTGCCGGCAAAGAAAATCGTCAAAAGCCAAAAGAAGCGTTTATCCGTCAGTCTTACAACCCGGGCGAGAGCTGCGAGTTTGACTGGGGGGAGATAAAACTGCTCATCGGGGGTAAATGGCGCAAGTTTCACCTTGCCGTTTTCACCGGCGCTTACAGTAACTATCGGCAAGCCTATATTTACCATGGGCAGGACACCTTGTCTTTCCAGGAATCTCACGTACGTTTCTTTGCCTCGGTGGGGGGAGTTTACCCCCGTATGGTTTACGACAACATGCGTGTGGCGGTGGCCCGTTTCGTGGGGCGTCATGAAAAAGAACCCACCCGTGCCTTGTTGGAGATGCGTGCGCATTACGGATTCACTCATCGTTTCTGCAACGCTTACCGGGGCAACGAGAAAGGGCACGTGGAGCGCAGCGTGGAGTACGTTCGCCGCAAAGCTTTCGCTCTGAAAGACGATTTTGAAACCCTGGAACAGGCCTCATCGCATCTGTCCCGGATTTTGAAAGATTTAAACGGTCGTAAACAGCAGGGTTACGGCAAGAGCGCTGAAGAACTGTTTGCCCAAGAGGTGCCGGTGTTGATGCCTCATCCCGCTTCGGAGCTTATATGCAGTGAACAAATTCAATTACGGGTGGATAAGTACGCCACCGTTTGTTACCGTACCAACCGCTACTCGGTGCCCGATAATTTAGTGGGAAAGTTCGTCGAAATGAAAGCCTCGAGCCGAAGCGTGGAGTTGTATCATGGAGAGGAACGCGTCGGCCTTCACGCGCGAAGTTACGGTAAACACGAATGGGTGGTGCACATCGCGCACTACCTGTCCACCTTTCAAAGGAAACCGGGCGCTTTAGCCGGCAGTGTGGCCTTGGCACAAAGTGGCTATCTAAAAAAACTATACCTGGATTTTTTCAGCCATCAGCCACGTGAATTTATCGGTCTGCTCTCCTTCTGCCATGAGCGTAAAATCAGTCAGCAGAGATTGGAGGAAACCGTCGCTCGGCTGTTGGATTGTCCCTGTGTATCCCTTAGCGTGGAGAAGCTGCGCGCCTTGTTGGGCAACACTATCGAGCAAGCCCCCAGCGTGCCCCAGGACACTATCTGCACTATGGCTCAAAGGCAACTTGCTTACATAACCGGATTAATGGCTTAAAACGACAACAAATGGAAACAACACATCAAGACATCGTAGCCTACAGCAAAGAGCTCAGGTTGCCCGTTTTCAGACGGGACTACAGAGAGCTGGCAGTGGAGGCGGCCGCCTCGGGACTCAATTATGAAGCCTACCTGCTCACGTTAATGCAGCGCGAATATGAACTGCGGCTTGAAAACCGTAAAAAAGCCCAGATACGAAACGCGGAGTTCCCCTCCAAAATGTATCTGAGCAATCTGAACCGCTCCCAACTGCCCGCGGGGGCACAGGAAAAACTGCCTGTATTGGAGCGGTTGGATTTTATAGGCGCCGCCCAAAACGTGATTCTCTCGGGCAATCCCGGAACGGGCAAAACGCACATCGCCATCGGCTTGGGGCTGAAAGCCTGCTTACAGGGTTACAAGGTGTTTTTTACCACCGTCCACCGGCTGCTTACCCAGTTGCGTGAATCGCACTCGGAACTATCGTTAAGAAAGATTGAGGCCAAGTTTGAGAAGTACGACCTGGTTATCTGCGACGAGTTCGGATATGTCTCTTTCGATAAAAAAGGAGCCGAACTGCTGTTCAACCACCTATCGCTCAGAACCGGAAGAAAGGCAACCATCATCACCACCAACCTGTCCTTTGACCGGTGGCAGGAAATCTTCGGTGACCCGGTACTCACGGCTGCCCTGGTAGACAGAATCACGCACAAAGCACACTTGGTAAATATGAACGGGGAGTCATACAGAATTAAAGAAACAAAAAAAATGATGAATATACAATGAAAGGAAAGAGAAACAAAATAAGAGCACCAACCTTTTGTTAGTATTGCTATTTTGGCGGTACCGCCAAAATAGCAATACTAACAAAACAAGTTTGCAAATTAATTTTAAATGGTATACTTTTGGATTGAAATACTGGTATACTTTTGGGGTGAAATAAACACGCGAACAAAACCAGTTGATGCTCTTCAATGACCGGATTCAGCGTGCATATAGCACTCCCTGGGTGGTCCATTATCACTGATGAAAAAGTAACCTTTATTGCCAGGGATTACCGACAAGGAGCGGCTAAAAAGCACATCACTTTCGGTGGTGTGGAGTTCCTGCGCAGATTTGCCCAGCACATCCTCCCACGCAGATTTGTAAAAATCCGACGTTACGGTATCTACAACCACACGGCAAAACGGAATTTGGAAATCAAGTTTAGGGTAGAAGATGAATCCGAAAGCGACAACAAGTCAAGATCCCGGAAAACGATTGAATCGAATATTGAACGTTTCGAAAGACTTACCGGCATCAATCCCTGTCATTGTCCGGTGTGTAAAACGGGTCAGATGATTAGAATCAGAAGACTGCCTCCCATACGTTCTCCTCCAGGAACCACTTTCATACAGACTCATCCCCAACTTTAACTATCAAAACCAAATGCGCCTAAAGGTGCACAGGGTAGGATATGTCATTTAGTTAAGAATAAGCGATCACAGAACCTTTTCTTAATCCTGATTGATCCATAAAAACTGATTCCGGAAAGCACAAAAACCTGCCAAAAACCTTCATTAAGTACATAGCACAGAATAACGGTGGGTGTAGTTCAACACCGACTCATCGCTGGGTCGTGCCGACCGCTCAGAGTCCTATTTATTGTGTGTAGTTTTTATTCATTTTTTTCTGAAAAGTATGTTGTTGCATTTATTATAAATTGACCAAAATCAGTTTGTAGTTTTTGGTATTCTGGTGAATGCGTAAATTCAGTCCAACAGAGTTGTAATGCTTGACTTTCATTTGCAGCTAGACCAATGTTAACCATTTCCTGAAAAAGTGCATGGTGGTCAGAATAACTCAATGATGTTTGTAATTGTGCATTAGGATTTGTATTTAAATATGACCTCATTAAAAATTTTTCCGGAGCTACGTATGGATATAAGAAAAAAGTGAATTCCGTTGGATTTTGATGAAAATTTGAATAAAGTGGGTCATTCTTATAATCACCATCAAATACTCCACAATAACCAATTTTGTATCTCATCTGTGTATAATTTCTTTTGTGCCTTTCATAGTCATTTTTAACTTGATTTGCAGGTCCAGATTTTATTATACTAATTAATCTGTCAAAGTATTTATGTGTTTGATTGATATGGATTAATAAGTTTGTTATTATAAACTCAGCGATATCGTCTTCACAGTAAAGGTTTAGTAATGGATGTGCTTTTGAGTCCATTTTGGAAAATGCTGCATTTACAGAAATTCGTGAAATTGCTTGATAGTCTCCATTAATTCTTTGGTCTATAAATTTTCTTGATTTTTGATTAAAGGCTGATAGCAAAGTAGGAGAATGAGAAGTAATAATAAACTGTTTCTTATGAATCCACGATACATATTGAATAACATCTGCTAGTCTCCTTTGTACATATGGATGAAACCCAGCTTCTATTTCATCAATTAGGACTAAAGAATTTTGAGGGGAATCAAAAATCTCAACTAAAATATTTAACAAAGCTTCCTCACCTGATGCTGCATTATAACTGGAATATGGAGAATTTTGATAATTTATTAAATAAGCTTGTTTGTTAATGTGAGAACCTATCGAATGAATTTGTGCTGGCGCAGTTTCAAAAATGTAAGAATAAGCCTGTTCAACATCCGCATTAAGTCTTGTTTGAACACCTGTAGTAATTTTACGCATTAAACTATTTGAAAAATTTCTTACAGGTAAAACCCTTTCTAAATCAATAAATCTAACCTCTCTATCTCTTATTTGGGAATTAATTCGGTTGGGGTCTGAACTTGCTTTACCAACACCTGTCCAGGCTTGACTTGTAGATAATCTTTTTGCCTCTCCGTTTCTATTACTATTTCCAATCCTCCAATATAGCTTATATCCGTAATCACGTGTGGTATTTTCATAATTTGTAAAAGATAGAACATCTCTCCAAGTATGCCTTCGTAAATCAGTTTCAGGTTTGGTTGAATCATATCTCAGAAAACTATAATGACTACACGCTATTAAAAGCAGCAGGCTTGTTTTACCAATTTTATTTGTCCCAGTAATTACAGTTATTGGATGGTCAAAAGTTAAATCAAGATTTCGAATGTGTCTAAATTCCTCAATGTCAATACGATTTACGAATTTTGCAAAACTGTTGTCCGCATTGTTGAAAACCAAAGGGTCATAATTGTTTAGTCTTGCTTTTGCATCGTTTATGTTTTGTAGGTTCAGCATAGTTCGTTTTTATGCGATTTTGTTTTTAATTTTAAAATTACACACAACGGTTACATGTATGAAACGTTGGGGATTGCGTACTACGTTCCTGTATACCGATATAAAAGCTGATGTGGGACAGAGTACTTGACAGAACCATTTAAATCCCAGTGTTTTACACATGATGTTATAAGCTGTTGTTATTTATTCATTCTATAAATTAAGGCATAATCGCTATTCTTGACTTTTTTATCCATCTGAGCAGCTATCTTGAAAGATTTCGCTGAGATGTTAGCAAATGCAGCCAAACCTGCTCCAGCTGTCAGTAAAGGGCCGCCAGCTACAAGTGATATTGCCAAAGTGCTTATAGCCATCCATGTCTTTTCGTCTGAAAAAACTTCGTCAAATAAATCCTCGTATTGATATTTCTTTAGCTTAAGCAAATCCTTAATTTCCTTTTGCACATGAATTTTAATATGCTTTGAAATATTCGATGAAAGTTTATCAATATTTGATTCGCCTTGAAAATCTTCTGCTAGTTTCTGACACTTATTAACTAAATTTTCAATTTCATCCTGTCGCTTTCTTTTGAATTCAGAAATTAATTTTACACTTTCTTCAGGTGGCTTTGTGTCAATATACTCTGATGTAATTTGTCTGAAAATTTCCCAACTTATAATATCATTCCTTTCGTAATGAGATAATTTGCTTTTACTGTTATCAAATTCTGCTGGTAGTTTATTTAAAAAATCTAATAATCTATCATTAGTTAATAGTATATTAGGAAACTGCTTTATCAATTTGATTCTAAAGAAATAACTATTAATCAATAATTCCTCCATTGAATTATTGGTTAATATTCTATCACAATAATTATAGAGTTCAAGGTAATCGATGTTAGTTGCTCTGCTTTCTTCATAAGATATACCTTCTTTCGGCTCTTTTAATCCTTTCGGTAATTGATTCTCATAAAATTCAAGAAATTTTTCAAATAACAGATGGGCAATAAATTCATGTGAAGCCATTGGGATGTTTATAGTATTGAGCAGTTCTTCTTGACATAGGTTTGTGGATTTAATTATTTCTTTATTTTCTTCAAGAGCTTCCTCAGTTCTTGAATATGATAGCCAAATAGTCTTGAAGCAGTCATTCTGTAATGGCTCTAAAATTTTTGCTGTATTATGTAATAATTCCTGGCTTCTAAACCACACATCAAAAACATAAGCAAAAGATTTAAACCAAGTTGGATTTTTATCTTGAATAATTTTATAAAATTTAAACGGGTCACATCCTGTCATAAATAAAGAAACAGTTGGATGTAATGTCAGATAAATCTTTTCCTTGTTAAAGTATAAAAATGAAGAAAAAGAAAGCTTTCCTGAATCAAACATTGGTTCAGGAAAGAGTAATTTATCTTTATATATGTGTTTTTCGTTGTCTTTCATTTCAATAGCTTATAACGTGTTTTTTACGCAATAAATACACAACTTTCGTAAATACCCGATTTAAAACATTTGTATTTCCTCACGCGCAATCGGGGGTGTCTACGAAGGTTCTTTGAATCGGGATAAATAATAGTGGAAACTTGTGTGTTGCATTAGTATCAGTATTTTGAATTACAAATATAACAATTATTTGGATAAAAAAACGGTATTGTTAAAATTAATGAGCTTTATTTTATTGCCCTTGCTTTGTTCACGTTATTCACGACAGTTTAGGGGATAGTTTTTCGGTTGGATAACCGAGAGCGTTTAACAGGTATATCGGGATTGTGCATCCGGTTTTTTCACCTTTGTTCAGGTACAGAATCCGTTTTGTGACATATGCACTCCTCATTTATATTTGGTCTACAAACCTATCTCGCAACTCATGGTCCGTATTCAACTCACTTTAGTCGCTTTCCAGTTTTGCTTTGCATCAGCGATTTCATTTGCGTGATCGCTGTTTTGTTCAGATGGATAAGTCGCTCGTTCTGCGGAAGTCCTTGCCGGATAAGCAGGGCATTGATACTTTCCATATTGCTCAAAACAACTAATTGTTCCAATGTGGCATAATCGCGTATATTCCCGTCTTTGCGGGAATTGGCGTCTCTCCATTCCTTGACACTTAGTTTATAATTGTTCAATCCTGCTAAGCTTTTAATTATGGCGAATTCGCCATAATTAAAATGCGGATTATAAACAGACTCCCAAATACCAAGGTATTCGACCGTGTTTCTATTACGAAGCCAGTCGGAAATGAAAAAATCACCGTCTTTAGCTTTAAGCATGTCAGTGAGAGAAATATATTCCCTATCATTGTTCAGGAGAACATTTATTTCCTGACCTTCGACAAACAATTTTTTATTCTTGGCCATTATTTATTGTGTTTTTAATGTTTGTCTGTTTTCTAAACCTCTCGAATTCGGTAGGGTTGGATTATTCCATTTCAATATCCCCGAATTCGGTATAATTAAAAGTAGATGTGTAGGGCAGAATGAGGTAATATCAAAGGCGACAGCACATTCCCGGGATCTTATTTCTTCTCCTTTATCATTTGCTCTAAGAGGGCGCTCTTCTCTTTCTCCAGTTCGAGCATCCGCTCGTAGAGAGCTGTTTTCTCTTTGTTTAGCTCGAGAATTTGTTCGATGGGATCGGAGTTGTTATGAATATCACCATCATTATAATAAACACCAGCCATACAGCCTTTGTCAAAGGTATTATTTTCAATAATCAAAGTTACCGGATCTTCTTCCAGTTCCTTGATCAGTTCGGGAGCCACGTTCAGGGCTTTGGCAAAACGTTCGATTACATCGTCGTTGAGGACCTTCCTCTGTTCGTAGGTGGAAATCAGTGCCTGGCTAAGCCCCATTTCGGTGGCGAGGGCTTCCTGCTTGATGCCCAGTGTATGGCGGAAACGCTTGATAGCGTGCCCATGATGGGTGTTTTTTAATTTTTGTTCTTTGGTTTCCATATATCTGTCTGGATATTATTTTATTACTACAAATATAGACAAAAAAAGGGAGGTATTGATAACTATCAATGCAAAATTGATAATTAACAATGAACTTCTTAGTGTATGTTTGGTTAAATTTTGTTTTCTTTGAGCCATGAACCAACAATTGTTAAATTTTAAAAAACTAAGAATCATGGATCCATAACAGAATTTAAAATGAATTATTATCTTTGTACCGTAAAACCACGGTACGAAATAATATAGCGCTTTTTGGCCTTTATAACGAATCCGCAAAATTCAAAGTCAGAGGCCAAGGAATGGAAGCGCCCTTAGAAATAAGGGCGTGGACATTGTTGTATTCTCTGACTAAGGCCCTTGCGGAGCCTGTTATAAAGAATAACGACAATCGTCCGCGCCTCTTTTTTTATACCCCCGCGCATACTACGATTGCCCGTTACCGCACCGGGTTTCAGTTATCTGCAAACTCTCTTCTCTTTCAGCCGGCTTT
>JALHIE010000090.1:0-10427 GCA_022840285.1 Porphyromonadaceae bacterium | reverse complement strand
CTGCTTGCCCAAAACATAACGGTAAGAGGCACGGTAACCGATACCTCGGGAGAACCGTTGATAGGCGTAACGGTGCAGATGAAAGGAACATCCGTTGGCACAGTTACGGATATCGATGGCACTTTTATTCTTTCAAACGTCCCTTCCAACGCTACTTTAGAAATATCTTACGTGGGTATGGCTTCACAAAGTGTTGCTGTTAACGGAAGAACAACCCTCAATATCGTGTTACAAGAGGATGCGGAAACGCTCGATGAAGTGGTTGTTGTGGGCTATGGGGTACAGAAAAAGGAAACCCTCACAGGTGCCATTGCCCAGGTTAGGGGAGAGGAACTGGAAAACCGAATAACCTCTAACATGACATCTGCATTACAAGGGGTTTTGGCTAACGTAAATGTCTCCATTAACAATCAAGGAGGCGAGCCCGGCTCGGTTCCCTCTATTAATATCCGTGGCTATGGTTCTTTGTCGGGAAGCAATCCATTAGTAATTATTGATGGTGTTGAGTCTAAGTTGGAAAATATAAACCCGAATGACGTTGAATCTATTGCTGTCATGAAAGATGCTACCGCAACAGCTATTTTTGGTTCCAGGGCAGCTTTTGGAGTACTCAACATAAAAACGAAAAGGGGAAGGGATACCGCAGGAAAAATATCGGTCCGGCTTAATTCTACTTTCGGAATGAATGGCCCTGTTAATCTTCCTCAACCTGCTTCAGGTTATGAATGGTTGTACACATTGGATACAGCTTTTCACAATGCAGGGTTAACCTCTCCCATAACAAGCGAAACGTTACAAAAAGCCAGGGAGAACCACGAAAATCCCGGTACACATCCTGCTATCACGGTTAATCCGACTAATCCTGATCGGTTTACCAGCTATTACGATGCTGTTGGTAACACTAACTGGTATCAGGTGTATTATAAACCGTGGGCACTTACGCAAAAACATGATATCAACGTAAGCGGAGGAAGTCAAAAAGCTAACTATTTCATCTCAGGTGGTTTCTATAATGAAGATGGAATTTACAGAATTGGAGATGAGAAATTCCAACGGTATAATTTCGTTGCGAATATTGATTCAAAAATCAGCAATTGGCTATCGTTACAATTCAACAACAGATACACACGGCGCGATATAGATACACCTCATAACTACTCCGACATTGGGGACTTTCATCATTCAATTGCCAGAACCTGGTCGAATATGCCGGAAAAAGATCCAAACGGCAACTATTACGAAAGTTATCACTTGTTGTTATCACAAGCGGGCAGGAACAAAAGAAATCAAAATGAATTGTTGAATAGCGTCAATGTTATTCTTGAACCTCTTAAAGGCTGGAAAATTAACTTTGAAACCAATATACGCCAGAATTTCAACAACCAGACCAACCATAAAAAAACGGTCTACAGTACATTGGCGGATGGTATAACTAAAAGCAGGAGCGGGGTTTCTTTTCCGAATTTTTATCTGGAAAACTGTTCCCGTGACTTTTACAACACCAACAATTTATACTCTAATTTTGATTTAAATATCGCAAAGCATAAAATTACTTTTATGGGCGGTATGCAGAATGAATATTATTACCATACATCCGTAGAAGGTAGAAATAATGACTTGGTTACAGAATCAGTCCCGTCCTTAAAAACAGCTACGGGTCAAATTTACCTCTCGGGTAATAAAGGCCATTGGAGCACTTTAAGTTACTTTGGCCGGATAAACTACAATTTCAACGATAAGTTCTTATTCGAAGTACTTGGCAGATACAATGGTTCTTCCAGGTTTGCACCCGGATATAACTGGGGGTTTTTCCCCGCGTTCTCGGCAGGTTATGTAATCTCAAACAATGATTTTTGGGAGGATAACCTGGCATCTAAAGTCAGCTTTTTAAAGATTCGAGGTTCTATGGGTGAGGTGGGTAACCAGGACGTTGCAAATTATTTATACCTGCCGACAATGGGTATAACTAAAAACCTCAACTGGATAATTAATGGCGCTCGTCCCATATACGTTAGAGCAGCCGGATTAATATCACCTGATGTGACCTGGGAAACGGTACGGACAGCAAATATTGGATTTGACTCTTACTTTTTGAATAACAGGTTGAGCTTGATTTATGATTATTTCGTAAGGGAGACAAAAAATATGTTTGGCCCGGCAGAAAGCTTGCCGGCAACTTTAGGAGCATCTGCGCCAAAAAGAAATAATGCAGACCTCCAGACCAAAGGGTTTGAAATGCAAATAGCATGGCGTGATAAAATTGGTGATTTGGGATACAACATGGCTTTTAATCTTTCAGACAACCAGACAACAATTACCAGGTATAAAAATGACAATGGGGTACTGTCTGATTATTATGTAGGACGTAAGATAGGGGAGATCTGGGGATATAATACCGTGGGTATCTATCAAAGCCAGGAAGAAGCTGATGCCGGCCCCGATCAAACATATTTCTTCTCACGGTGGGGTGAGGGGGACATCGAATACGCAGATTTAAATAAGGATGGAAAAATTAATCCCGGAAACAATACGTTAGACGATCATGGCGACTTGTCTATTATTGGAAACTCAACTCCGCGCTTTAGCTACGGTATTAATCTTGGACTTGACTGGAAGAATTTTGATTTAAGTGTTTTTTGTCAGGGTGTTGGCAAGCGTGATGCAGCACCGTCGGGTAATATGTTTTACGGAATAACAGGAGACGTATGGCAAAGCAGTGTTTTCGTTCAACATCTGGATTACTGGAGTTCGGAAAATCCGAACGCTTATTATCCAAAACCCTATTTAGGTACGAATGAACATTCAAAAAATATTCAGACTCAGACTCGTTTTCTGCAAAATGCAGCTTACTTCAGGTTGAAGAGTTTTCAATTTGGATATACACTCCCGGTAGAAAAAAAGATAAAATTCCCAATTGAGAAAATCAGATTTTTTATCACGGGTGAAAACTTATTTACACTAACTAAAATGAATAAAACATTTGATCCTGAAACTGCATTTGTTGGGGCTTACGGATCGGGAAAAGCTTATCCCCTGAGAAGAACTTTTTCGTTTGGATTAAATGTTGATTTATAAAATACAAAAGAATTACAAGTATGAAAAAAATTATATATTTAATAGTATTCTCCTTTACGGTTCTCACAAGTTGTGATTTGGATGATTACCTGAATAAAACACCGCTTGACTCCATTACAGATGTCGATTATTGGAAGTCTGCATCGGACCTGCAGCTATACGTTAATCAATTTTATACGATGCTGCCTCAATTTCCCAGCTGGGGAGGAGGATATCTGTGGGAAGATAACAACAGTGACAATATGGCAAGCCGCTTTTATGATAATCGTTTAGCCGGAACCAACACGATTACGACAAATAACGGAAGTTGGGATTATTCACGAATCAGGAGCATCAATATCATGTTAAACAAATACAAAGAGATGAGTGTTTCCGAGTCTGAAATAGCTCCATATGTGGGTGAGGCATATTTCTTCAGAGCATTTGCATACTTTAATCTAGTAAGACAGTATGGGGATGTTCCGTATGTTTCGCAAGTGCTGACCCCTGATTCAGAAGAACTTTTTGCAGCACGTACCCCCCGTAAAGAGGTTATCGACTACATTCTGGATGACCTCTCCCAGGCAATAGAAAAACTACCTCCTAAAGCAGCATCAACACGTAATCGCATCAATAAGGAGTCCGCTCTTTTATATAAATCGCGAGTGGCTCTTTATGAAGGAACGTGGGAGAAGTATCATCAGGAAACTGTCTTTGGAGTGAAGGGTAGTAATGGACAGGAATACCTGGAAATCGCTGCCTCTGCGGCGAAGCAGCTGATGGACATGAATACCATAGAACTATACTCCACCGGCAATCCCGAAGTTGATTATGCTTCATTGTTTAACCGTGATGACCTAAGCGGTATAGGTGAGGTTTTACTCTCGAGGGATTATGATATTTCGCTGAACACAGTGCATAATCTTCAACGATATACAACGAGCGGCGCCGGAACGGGATTGACTAAATCGCTAATAGAGAGCTACCTGTGCGTGGACGGAAAGCCTATATCTTTAAGCCCGTTATATAGGGGTGACAAGTCATTGGAAATGGTAGTGGAGAATAGGGATCCACGATTAAGGCAAATGATTTATTGGAAAGAAGGGGAGCCCAGAAGAACCCAAAACGGAGTTTTAGTACCCGGATATGAATTTACCCGGCCTTACATAGATCAGGGCGGAGAGGGAGGAAATACTACCGGTTACATGTTGAAAAAGGGGCTTGACACCGAATCAAGAGGACAACCGGATCCAAATGCATCGGAAACATCCATGCCTATCTTTCGCTATGCAGAGGCACTTTTAAATTATGCGGAAGCAAAAGCGGAGCTCGGGACTATAACACAAAACGATATAGATTTGACAATAAACAAAATTCGTTCAAGGGCAGCCATGCCGGCTCTAAGTTTACACTCCATGGCGAACGATCCTGATTGGCAGTTTCCGGAACTTTCACCCATTATTAACGAGGTGCGTAGGGAAAGAAGAGTAGAACTGGCGTGTGAAGGATATAGGGCTGATGACCTGCTGAGATGGAGGGCGCATCATTTGATTGTTGGCAAACGTCCTCTTGGATACTGGTTCGACAAGGACTTCTGGACGGGAGTTCAGGATAGTGAAGATAACTATGTAGATGGAGGCCCTTTGTTAATTCCCGGAAAAGATATTTTTGTGAATGAAGACGGCTACCTCGATCCGTATCAGAAAAACCTGCCAAACGGGTTCGGATTCAAACCCGACAGGGATTATTTATATCCGGTTCCTCCTGCCCAAATATCACTGAACGGTGAGTTGACGCAAAACCCGGGTTGGGAGTGAGTGATAAAGTTTTGTCTAATTTATTAAAAAATCGATGAACATGACGTTGAAAAATAACACATCTTATCTGTCTAATTCAGTAAAAAGAACTTTTTTGAATGCAATCATTTTACTATTTGTGATTTGTTTCTCTGGTTTTAGTTGCGACAGTAAAGAGATTCAATTTGAATATGTTGACCCTATGGAGAAAATTCTTGCCGAAAGCAGTTTTTTCCCGGGTTCACAAGAAGCAATTAGTGAAGTGGTCCGAGGCGAACATGCCAGTCTACAGTTTGTTGTTCGCTCACCCTATACAATAAACAACTTAAGGGTAACGGTTACCCAAGCATCAAACAAAGACAAACTGCTCCCCGCATCGAAAGTAAGATTTGTTGGTTTTGTTAAAGTTGGGCGAAGTATATGGGATTATTCCCGGGACAGAATCAATTCACCTTCAGGTTATTTTCCCGATCCGTTATTGGAAGAGGATGAGATTGATGTGAAATTTGGTAATTCACAGCCAATTTGGATCACTATACCCATCCCCTCGGATGCTAGCCCCGGACTGTATAGTGGCAAGGTGATAATTAATGGGAATATTGAAAACAAAGAATTTCATATCGAAAAGGACTATTCTGTCAGGGTTTATCCTGTAACAATTGATAAAACCAGTTTATGGGTAACAAATTGGTTCACAATAGATGCGGCTCAACTTAAATGGATGAACCGGGGTGAAGATTTTGAATCTTTTTCTCCACAACATTGGGAGTACATCCGGAAACTGGCAAAAATGATGGCGGAATACAGACAGAACTCGGCCAGAATTTCCCCACTGGATTTATCTGATTTTGCATTCATAAATGGGAAGTGGCAAGTAGATTTCACCCGATTCGACAAGGTGGTGGAAATTTTCATACAGGAAGGGGTTATAGGCAGGTTAGAAGGAGGGCACATCGGGACGAGAGAAGGTAATTGGGATTCACAGTTTGTGGTGAGGGTGCCTTCAGTGAACAGAAACGCAGAAAATAGGTTTGAAAAATTGCCATTATCCAATGAGCGAGCTCAGCAGTTTTACGTTGATTTCTTCACTTCTCTTAAACATCACCTGAAGGAAAAAGGGTGGGAGGGTAGTTATTTACAATATATTGCCGACGAACCTACACCTACTAACGTACAAAGTTATGTGGAAATTGCACGGTTTGTCAAGCAAGTTTACCCGGAGATTAAAATTATTGAAGCTACACACAGCAAAGATCTGGAGGATATCGTGGACATATACGTGCCTCAACTGGATTTCATGAACAAGGATTATGATTTTTACAATAACATCAATAAAAACAGTGAAAGGAAAGAAGCATGGTTTTATACATGCCTGTCTCCCAAGGGAGAATACGCCAATCGGTTTATCGAGTTGCCTTTACTTAAAACCCGGTATATACATTGGTTAAACTTCAAGTATAACATACCCGGTTATTTGCATTGGGGGCTCAATCAGTGGCGGACGGATCCCTGGGATGAACAAACTTCAATTAATTATGAAGGAGGAAATATCTTGCCCGGAGGCGACTCCTGGATAATTTATCCAAAAGGTGATAAACTTCTTAGTTCAATCCGGTTTGAAGCTATGCGTGATGGAATTGTGGATTATGAACTTTTCAAGATGCTCGAAAAGAAAGATCCAGAAGCGGCCCGTGATATCATTGATAAAGTGATTTACAGTTATACCAGATACGATAACAACATAGCTGCGTTCAGAGAGCACAGGAGAAAGTTGATGGAACTGTTATCTGAATAAATTTTCCGATATCGCCGGCAATGAAAACCGGTAAATGATCGCTGAGGCTGCCTCTAAAAAGGAGGCAGCCTCTTTTTTATCGGGACGGAGAAAAATAAGTGAACTGTTTAGTTCTAATTTACGCCGATAAATTGTATCTTCGGCTTGTTAAAAAAGCACATAAAAAAACCGATTGTTATGAGACAAAAAACAATCCTATCTCAGCTTCTTGTGGTTATTTGTCTTCTCGTTACCCTGTCGTGCAACAACAGGTCAAACTCTTTAAATGACACTTCCTGACTGGCAATCAAAATCTATCTTAAACATTACCGAATCCATTTTATCAGAATATCCTCCCCGGGTGGATGAACCGAAAGATCGGCAAATGGCTATGGTGTTGCTGGATGCCGTTTTTCACGATGAAGGAGCCCCGCAGCGGAGTTCAGTGCAAAATTTTCATCTTCAGCGTACCTTATCCGTTTTGGAGGAAATCGAAAACACGAAAGTTTCAACAGGTGTGAAAATCTGGAAACTTTACAATATGGGTGTTGTCATACGTACCAAAACAGTAACCGTCGCTTTTGATATTACGAGGGGGCATTCATCCAGTTCAGATTCGTTCGCTTTGTCCAAAGAGGTGATAGATAGACTTGCAACACATTGTGATGCACTTTTCATAAGCCACTTCCACCGGGACCATGCAGACGAGGAGGTGGCCGGAATGTTTCTGGATAAGGGTAAACCCGTAGTGACTCCTCCCGATACCTGGGAAGGAAAAGAAATTTACGATGACGTCACTCACCTGGAACGCAAAGCGCATGAAATACAGAAGCTAAGGCTGAACAACAAGCAACTGGATCTGGAGGTGGTCGTATATCCGGGCCATCAGGGTGCCAACATCCTGAATAACGTTGTGCTTGTTCTTACTCCGGAAGAATATTCTGTCTGTCATACCGGTGATCAATCGTTGGAGGAGGACTTCTCGTGGATAGATAAGGTGGCTGAGCACCATGAAGTGGATGTATTAATACCCAATTGCTGGACTACCAATCCTCTTCGGACCTCCAAAGGGTATGCACCCCGGTTAATTGTTCCGGCTCATGAAAATGAATTGGGTCACACCATTGATCATCGCGAAGCTTATGCTTTAAATTATTCGCGATGGGACGTGCCCTACAATAAAATAATAATGACCTGGGGAGAATCTTTTCACTACAATCCGTAACAAATTAATAAGAACATACGTCGAACTACGGAAATTTAACCTCCCGGTTGGAATCACCTAAACTAAAAAAAATGACAAAATGCAAACGTATTGATGGGATCATTCTCGTTTTCTTCCTTTTCATTGCCGTTTCGTGCAGCGAATCAAAGCGGCCGCGGGAAATAATTGTCGGTGGAGACAACGTGGTGATGATCCTGGATTTCGACAGCTCGGCTGACAGCGTAAAGAAAGTCAATTGGTATCTGAAGACCTCTGAAATTCCGGATATGCCCGATACAATGATCCGGTACATGAAGACCGTTGATGACCACAAATCGGTAGATAACCATGCCAAGATCCTGATCTGTTCCTCAAGCGGTGGAACCGTTCTGGTAGACCGTGCCACCCGGAAATGCCTCTTTTACGCCATTACACCCAATGCACACTCCGTTGAGTATCTCCCCGGAAACCGGATAGCGGTTGCGTTGTCTACCGCTAATAAGGGAAACCGGCTGGAGATTTACGATGCGGACCGGTCGGATACCGTGTTGTTCAGCGATTCGTTGTATTCCGGCCACGGTGTTACCTGGATGGCGGGAAGGAACCTGCTCTATGCATTGGGATACGACGAGCTAAGGGCATATTCGTTGGCTAACTGGGATACTCCCAGTCCGGGTTTGCAACTGGAGGAGAAGTGGACCCTGCCGGAAACAGGCGGACATGACCTGTATGCCTCTTCTGAGAACCAGCTGCTGATAACCACTTCGAAAAAAGTATGGAGGTTTGATTTAAACAGCAAGACTTTTGAGCCTTTTGCTCCCATTGCAAACGAATCCAATGTCAAGTCGGTCTATTACGACGAAAAAGCGGATCATCTCATCTATACCAAGGGTGAAATAAGTTGGTGGACCCACAACATATATTCTATTAATCCAACCAAAACAATAACGGTCCCCGAAATCGACGTGTATAAAGTGAGGGTCATCAAATAAGCTTCACTGCATCCGACGATGCCGTTTTTTGTCCCGATATTCATACCCGGATCTTTAGACTATTTCGGGGGAAAATATTTTTGTTTTACTTTGTGGTAGCTGGAGCTCCATAAAGGCGAAAAATATAGGCACGAGTAGTTTTTAGAGTGATTGATCACTTTTTTTTAAATAATGCAAAATGAATTTAAAACCGTTTTTTCTTATTCTTCTCGTTGCATGTGTAACTGTTCAGGCACAGGTCCCGGAGAAAAGGGCGTACACCTACTTGGAGCAGATGGACGAAATTATGAAAAGTGTGCCAGGATATTGGAAAACCAGTCTTGAGGACATTGAAACAACCGCTGCACGTGTCAAGAAAGGAACTGCCCGGCTTCTGTGTATGTCTGCCGGTAACCGGCCTGTTTATGGCATGTTTTACGGAAAACCTAATGAACTGAAGCGCAGCGCTAACCTCAGTAGTGCCATGGGAGCAGGAAACATGAAACATTACGCGGATAAATCGGCACAGGACTATAAACCCACCTTGTTTCTGGTGGGAGCCGTTCACGGAGGCGAATTGGAGGGTACGGCAGCTTTGATGAACCTGGTAACCGTATTGGAAACGGGAAAAGATCTTGCCGGGAAGGAACATCCGGATATCTGTGCTAGCGCCGAAAAAATTAATTTCATCATCATCCCGTGTGCAAATCCGGATGGACGCGCGCGCGTGCCTCTACCCAGCATGGTGGGATTGGATTATGAATCATTCCGGTACCTGTCACAAGGTACATGGGTAGATGGGACCCTAACCGATTGGCCGGGATGCAAAACGATCCACCCTATACTGGAAGCTGTAGAGCATTTGGGCTCTTATTTCAATGACGATGGAATCAACATGATGCACGACTTTTTCTTTACAAATCCCGCTGTCGAGACAAAGACGATACTGCAGACCGCAGAAAACTACGCACCTGATTTTACGGTGCTTTTCCATGGAGGGGCTAACGGTAAGCCACACCTGGCAGGAGTTGGATACCTTTTCGAACAAGAAAAGGAGAAAATAAGAGCATTTCAGAGATTTATAAAAGAAGAATATGCAGAGGAGAATTTTTCACTCGGTGGCAATGGTGTGGAAGAAAGCAATACCAAGTCATTCAACCTTACTTCTGCAATCACTCATGTTTGCGGTACGCCCGCACTGACTTTCGAGAGTAATCAGGGACTTGACTATCTTGAGGAGGGTAACCCATCGATAGTGAAATACACGTACGACGAAATCTACCGGCACCATATGCTTACAATCGAGGGGCTGTGTAAGTTTTTGCTGAGATGAATAGTTAAAAGCATTTGTGTATTATCTAAAGGGAATGCTTTAAAAGGGAATACAGGGATAAAAAATATCAGATAAGGAAAAACAATCTTTGCTCATATTATATTTCTTTTCACTGGTGTCCGGTAAAAATAATATACGCTAAAATGAAGGGGAACCCCTTTCGGTAATTCCCCAGAAGGTTTACCTTTACTGTTGTAACACAAATAAGGATAACCAACATGGGCAAAGGTACAAATTTTAGCGGACAGCCGATCTTTACACAGCTGTTAAATTTATTGGACAAGTCAAAAATATC
>JALHIE010000229.1 GCA_022840285.1 Porphyromonadaceae bacterium | reverse complement strand
TCCTGCGTCTTTTCACAAATCCATATTCAGGCTTGTCACCAAACTCAATCTCCATCTGGTGCTCTTTGCTCCTTTTCCAGCTCCTCATCTTTTCTTCGTAAACTGCCATCTCTTTCTCCATTTCCAATTGAAGCTTTTGCTGTTGCTGATCCATATGAAGTTGATGTGCAAACCTGATTGCATGTGGTAGCAAGATCTCCAGCTGCTTGATCTCTTCATCGGTTATCTCCACCGTGTAAAGTTCTTTGTTTATCTGATGCTCTTTCAGGAAATCCGCCACTCCTGTGCATGGGTACCACAAAAAGGTCGGAGAGAATGGATTGTCCCAGATTATTGGCTACCAAACCCTGAATCAGATAGTAAGCCATATCCTTGGGCAGGCGATTAATTTTGGAAACGAGTGCCACATCTTTATCGACTGAAGCTTCCAACTGCGTCATCAGATAACGTACTACCGGGTGAAGTTCATAGAGCATCTGAAATCTGGCCCACTCTCCTTTTCGCTTGCGCGCATCGCTAATCGCTTTTTGCACATCCTCCCTGTTGAGTGAGAGTTGATATACATCACCAATCCCTCCAGGTTTTGCTTCTTTGGGTAAATCGTAAAGTATCCGATCAAGCTCAGGAGTGTTCTTCACCTCAAGAAGATCACCCTCAAAACAGGCATCATCGGTTTTAAGGCTATTGTCACTTTTCAGTTGCTCCAGTAGGGCGGTATAATAGCTTTTATCGTTTTCAAAGAGTGAGACCTCCTCCACGATGGGATCCTCTCCATCCAGCATATCCCTATTCCCTGTTGCAATGGCAGTGGTCACCAGTTCCTCTTCGGCAGATGCCTCATAGAGTTTATAGACCGATGCGGCATCGCCTAGGGATTGATAAACAGCTTCCTCCTTTTCTTTGAGTTTATTGACAATATGCAAGTCATCTCTCAAACCATCCAAATCGGATGTGGCTACCATGTAATGTATGAAGGGTGTTTTGGTTTGTCCATACCGGTCGATCCTTCCATTTCGCTGTTCCAGCGTGATCAGCGACCAGGGAATGTCGTAGTTAAACATATGGTTGCAGTAGTAGTGCAAGTTTACTCCTTGCGAACCGGCATCCGAAGTAAGCAGTATGCGATAGTCAGAGTCCTCTTTTCCAAAATCATCGATAATGCGCTGTTGCTCCATATCGGTGAGTGAGCCGTGAAAATCGGCTATCACACTGTCATCCAAGTCAAAGTCACGTTGCAGTTTCGTTTTTAACGCTTTGAGCGTCTCTATCCGCTCAGCAAAAACAACGATTCTGAAATCTCTCTTTCTTCCATACCAGCCAAGGTCGATTAACTTTTTTCTAAACGCCAGGTATTTGGCATCCTGTTTATGATGGATGATTGCTTCCAGTTTCGCCTTCAAATTGTACAGAACATCACGGTTCTGCTCCACAATATCTTCCTGTTCTGTGAGTGCATCCAGTTTACTGATCCTGTTTTCAATGGACTTTAATGCTGCCTCGGGAGATGACATGTAGGACTTGAACAGACCAATGGCAAAAAGCAAATCTTTTTTCTGTTTGTTGCTGGTTTGCTTTCCGAACAAATCAGTGGAAATATCGTCCGGCATAAGGTTCTGCAGGGCTGCAAACTTAATGTTTTGCTGGATCTGCAGAAACTCATTCTCTGCGTCGCTTAGCTGCGCATGGATGGATACGACCTCCCGATCCTGAAAATTGGAACGCACGGCATCATCGTCAATATCATTTTTAAACCGACGTACATAGTAATCCTTGATATCTTCCCGTGAATAATTGTGCTCCTCTTTGATGGCCAGCGGCTCAATCATGTTGATGAGGTTGGCAAAGTTTTCCGGTTTTCCGTTGTGAGGAGTG
>JALHIE010000228.1 GCA_022840285.1 Porphyromonadaceae bacterium | reverse complement strand
GACTTCAACCGCTTCCAGGCCGAGTGGCCCGGAGCGCAGCCCGGCACGTGGAGCGGGCTGGAGTCCGAGGCGCTGCTCATCGCCTGGATCCAGAGCCAGATGCTCAAGGTGGATGTCCGGAACGCTTCTGGCCGACTGGGCGTCGTGAGGGCCTTCCTGGAGTTCCTGAGAACCCGTGGGCGCCTCGCTATCAACCCGGTCGATACGCTGCGCGAACGCTACCCACGGCATGGTTTGCGAGGGCTGGCCGCCGCCCTCGGTTCCGACGCCCCTCGTCCGGCGCTGGAGCGACTGCTACCTGAGCCTCGTTTCTCCGGCCCCTGGGGCCCACGCATGGTCGAGTTCATCCGCCTCAAGCGAAGTCTGGGCGCGGGGTACCTCTTCGAGGAGAGGACCCTGGCCCAGTTGGACCGCTACCTCGCCCGGGCCGGACCGGCCGAGGTGGCGACCGTCGCGCCGGCAGCGATCCATGGCTGGCTCGAAAGCCTGCCCGGAGTCAGCCCCGCGACCCGCGCCACCAAGCGACGGGTCGCAGAGGCGTTCTTCGAGCACATGATCCGCCGGGGGCTGCTCGCGGATAATCCGGCACGTGTCCGCTGTGGGGGCCCTCCACAGCGGACACGTGCCTTCATCTTCACTCGGGAGCAGATCCAGGAGGTCCTGCGTCGTGCTTCGGGGCTCCGAGATGTCCCTTTCTTCGCTCATCGTGGCGCCACTTACGCGACCATCTTCGCGACCCTGTACTGCCTCGGCTTGCGCGTCTCCGAGGTCTGTGCCCTCTCCCTGGGGGACATCGACCTGAGCCAGGGCCTGGTCCTCGTCCGCGAGAGCAAGTTCTATAAGAGCCGCCTGCTCCCGATGGGACCGAGGTACTGCGAGAGCCTGAAGCAGTTCGTGGATCTACGACGGAGGGGCTGGCCCGATGCAAGCCGCGCCGAGACGCCCCTCTTCCCGAGCCGCTACTGGAGAAGGCTCCACCGGTGTTCCATCGGCGGGGTTCTTCGGGCCATCATCAAAGAGATTGGGCTGCGGCCGGGGCCAGGACAGAGGGGCCCGTGCGTCCACTCCTTTCGGCACTCGTTCGCGCTCCACCGGTTGACGCGATGG
>JALHIE010000227.1 GCA_022840285.1 Porphyromonadaceae bacterium | reverse complement strand
AGCCCTGGAACCGGGAAGGGATTTTATTGCCCGGGAATTCTCCCCCTCACAAAAAGGAACCTGGCCCCTGAAGTACATCAGCCCGGAAGATCATGACCCGGAGCGGTTGCTGCCTTTACTGGAAAGCGGTGATTTCCGCAATGCATACGTTGTACTGCAATACGACCTTGTATATAAATACATGGGCATAGCCCCGGCGGTACTGTATAAAATGCCCGTCTCGGGCCTGATCATGGTCCAGGACAAACAACCGTCCTTTTTTAAGTCGCGGAGCGCTTCGCTGCAACCCATCCCTGTCATATGGGCAGGACCCGGATTCCCGCGTGAAGGGAAACACATACGTGTCTGTTTTGAAAGCAGGATGATAGATGGCTATATTTCTTCCAATGTAATTGCACATATCCCCGGCTCTTCCAGGGCAGATTCCTGTACAACGACAATGCATCGGGAGTGGCTTTTATCCTGACCCTGGCCCGTCACTATGCCCTGCCGGAGAACAGGCCGGAGCTTACTTATATTTTCATCGCAGCGGCTGCAGAAGAAAACAACCTGCTTGGGTCGACGTATTACACCAACCACCCGGTAGTGCTCCTTGACAGGACACTGCAGGTAATTGATCCGGACATGGTGGCCGATAACGGGGACCGCCTTTTTGTGGAAACCGGACCCGCAGGAGAGGAAACCCTGCAACGTTTCCTGCATATCAACGACAGCCTGGACCTGTTTGGTGCCATTGAGCACAATCCGCTATCCAATGACAGCGATCATTACCCTTTTGCCATGAAAGAGGTTCCTGCACTTTACATAATGGTTGACGGGGATGCGTATGATGTGTACCATACCCCCCTGGATGATAACGATCACATATATACCTGCCGTTACCTTTCCCTGTTCCGGCTTGTTACCGAATTTGCAAGCACTTTCTGAACATCAGGGATCCAGTTGGTCCTGTTTTCGGGCATAAGGGTGATAAAGCCCATTGTTTTTGCTGTGGCGATGTTGGCTGGCCCGTCATCAATAAAGAGAGCGTTTTCCGGCGCAGTTCCCAGGGTGTCTGTCATATCCCGGAAGATTTTCCTATGCGGCTTCACGCATTTCCTGATGTAGGAAAGGAATAATTGATCAAAATAATCATCCAGTGCCCGGCCTGCAGGGGTAAAACGCGGACTGCGTGCCCATTCCATGATAAAAGGATTGGTGTTGCTCAGCAGGCAAACCCGGTAATCTTTTCTCAGGCTGTCCACATAGGCGAGTTTCTCTACAGACACGCCGGCAATGAATTTCATCCAGGCCTGCTGCGCCTGCAGGAAGGAAACCGGCCTGCCGCACAACCGGCCAAGACGTTCGCAAAACCCTTCGGCATCCAGCCGGCCATCTTCCAATTCCAGGAAGATGCCGCTTTGGTGGTAAGGATCCAGGTAAGATCCGGCCTCTTTCAGGCCCAGCGCTTCAAATGCTTTCACAGAGCGGTCCCGGTCTATGTCAACAATAACCCCGCCCAGATCAAAAATAACAGTATCAATCATAGTCAAAAATTACAAATGT
>JALHIE010000226.1 GCA_022840285.1 Porphyromonadaceae bacterium | reverse complement strand
TTCCCTTGTAGGTTGTAAGAGCACCGCCAAGGTTGAGCCAATTCCGCCAGCTCCTGTTGTAGAACCTGCTCCCGAGCCAGTCGCTCCTGCAGCACCCGTCCCTGAGCCCGCCCCGGCCCCCGTACCGGCCCCTGAACCGGTCGCTCCGGCTCCTGCACCTGCCCCGGCTCCTGTTGCTGCCGCTCCTGTTGAGATGGAGCTGCCCTACGGAGTGAAGGAAATTGTAAAGAATGATGACGGAGCGAAGGTATTCGATCTGTTCATCGTGCATACGAACGACCTGAACGGCAACATCTATGCCGAGAACGGCGGACTGGGACTTGCGAAGTTCTCGACCGCCCTGAAGGCCGGGCGTGCGATCACCGACAACTGGCTGCTTCTGAACAGCGGCAACGTTGGTGAGATACCCGCCGAGGCAGCGATGCTGGCGGCCGAAGTCGTCGACGAGCTCGGCTACGACGCCTACACCCCGCAGGCGATCCAGCTGGCCACCGGCATAGCCGGGACGAAGAAGGCCCTTCCGCTGAGCGTGAACGCCCTCGACGCGAACGGATACCTGGTTGCCCAGCCCTACCAGATCTACGACTTCAACGGATTCAAGGTTGGGGTGGTCGGCCTGGTGGCCCCGAAGCCGATCCAGGGCGTGAGCTTCACCAGCGACGTCGTCCTGGACAATGCCCAGTATGCGGTCGACCTTGCCAAGGGATATGCAGACTACCTGGTAGTCCTGAGCGATCTGGGCGACAAGGGCCCGATCACCAGCGAGATGGTGGCGCAGAACATCGACGGCATCGACTTGATTGTTGACGGCAACGGGTCTGCGATGGCGAAGACGGTGAACGGCACCCTGATAGTCAGGGCAGACGAGCAGCTGAAGAGCGTTGGTGCTGTGCAGCTGAGCGTTGCGAATGGCGAGGTGAAGGCCGTCTATCCGATGCTCCTTCCTGCAGCCGACGTTCTCGAGCCTTCCAAGAGTGCGATAGCCAAGGCCTACGAGCCGATTGCCAGAGCGATGGGATACACGCTGATGGTGACCGTGCCCGAGGATCCGGCCATTGTGGCGAAGATTGGTGCGACCCCGGTTGTGAAGGCTGAAGTACCTGCGCCGGCACCCGCTCCCGC
>JALHIE010000225.1 GCA_022840285.1 Porphyromonadaceae bacterium | reverse complement strand
AACTGGACGGTCAGGGGGGCGTTGCCCCCGGTAACGTTCTGGGTGAACGAGGCCGCGGGCGGGGGGAGGGCCGTGACGAGGTTTGTCCGGGTGCTGAGGCTGTAGCCGTAGGGGTTACTGGCGTTCAGCGTGACCGTGTAGGTGCCCGGGGCGGCGTAGGTGTGGCTCGGGCTCTGTGCCGTGGAGGTTTCGCCGTCCCCGAAGGTCCAAGCCCATCCGGTGATGTCCCCGGTCGAGGTGTCGGTGAACGCAACGGTCAGAGGAGCGTTGCCCTCGGTGGCGTTGACCGTGAAGGATGCCCCCGGTGCGGTCAGGACGGTGATGTGGTCGGTCTTGGTCTCGGTGTCCTCGCCGTAGGCGTTCGTGGCCGTCAGGGAGACGGTGTAGGTGCCGGCGGCCGTGTAGGTGTGAACCGGACTCTGGAGGGTTGAGGTCCCCCCGTCCCCGAACGTCCAGACCCAGGAGGTCGGGGTGTTTTCAGTAGTGTCGGTGAACTGGACCGTGAGCGGGGCGTTGCCGCCGGTGGCGTTCGTGGTGAAGTCCGCCGCAGGGGGGTGGCCGACATCGATGTAGTCGGTCTGGGTACTGATGCTGAACCCGTAGGGGTTGCTGGCGTTGAGCGTGACGGTGTAGGTCCCGGCGGTGCTGTAGGTGTGGACCGGGCTCTGCTGGCTCGAGGTCTCGCCGTCGCCGAACGACCACGACCACGCTGTCACGTTCCCCGTCGAGGCGTCGGTGAAGGCGACGGCGCTGCCGGTCGGGATCACGGTCGTGTTCGCGGTGAACCCGGCCACCGGGGGGTCCAGCACGGAGATCACCGTGGTGTTGAGGCTGAACCCGTAGGGGTTGCTGGCGTTCAGCGTGACGGTGTAGGTCCCGGCGGTGCTGTAGGTGTGCGTGGGGCTCTGCTGGCTCGAAGTCTCGCCGTCACCGAACGACCACGACCACGCCGTCACGTTCCCCGTCGAGGTGTCCGTGAACGCGACGGCGAGCGGGGCGTTGCCGATGGTGGCGTTCTGCGTGAAGTTGGCCCCGGGGGGGGAGTAGACCGTGACCGTCGCGGAAGCGGTGTCCTCGCCATACAGGGTGTAGGCCGTCAGGTTCACCGTGTAGGTGCCGGGC
>JALHIE010000224.1 GCA_022840285.1 Porphyromonadaceae bacterium | reverse complement strand
CATGCAACAACTGATCCATCAGAAACCACCCGGTTTTATTGTTTTTTTTCTGAAAAGACAATTTCACCATGTCTATCCCGACATGAACAATGGCAATTGAAAGTGCCACAGCCCAATACCGTAAATCCCATAGAATCAGCCATGCCAACACACCGTGAATGAGGCCATGCAAGTACAACTTAAGGGATTTTGCGCCTTGTTTTTCTTTTTCCTCAACCCAAGATTTTGACTGAAGAATAAAATCACCGGCCAGATGCATTAAGATAAGCTTGACAAGTACAATCATAAAAGCAACCTTTCTAATTTGCGCCGATACATCTGCTCCATGGACAATACTTCATCTATATTGGCCCTTTTCCATCTTCCGCTTACAGAGTTTTGTTTTATCCCCAGCCGGCTACCAATCTCGTTTTGGGTATAATTGGGATGTTTCAATGCCACCTCCACCAACTCAGCAGAAGCGACCGACCATTTATCCATAAAAACTGAGGCCAGCCTGATAAAAAGATTCATTTCCCCGTCAAAATCCGGCCAGGGGCTTTTAACAAGCAAATTGAATTTTTCTTTTTCCAGTTCTTCAAATTTTTCTCCGGCATTTATAAACGCTTCTCCGTTACTTTCCGTTATCCGTTCGCCCGTATAACTCTTTCCTCCTATGCCTATCGCCATTCTCACATCAATAAGGCTTTTATTTGTTTCATCCGAAACTATCTTCTTTATTAATGCTTTCACCCGTAACGCTTTTCTCAGGGCTTCTTCCGGACGATCTACTTCCAGTTGAAACGAATCGCCCCACACGACCTCCCACTGTCCGGGCGATTTTCCCCATTCATTGAACAAGCCTTTCAGCGGCAATAGCCACTTTTCGGAATTTTCTACTTTTCGAGACGAAACAATGTCTCCTTTTATTACTGCTATCATCCGACAAATATCGTGAGAAAAAATGATATATCAAAATATCGTATCAAATAACGATATTTTAAATTATCGTCGATAAAAGTGATATTTTTACATCCTAAATCCTAAATTGTAACTAACTCAATCCTTCCACTTTTCCGTTCACAATATCAATCCTTTTGGCTTGTGGATCGGCGGGAAGGCCAGGCATACGCATCATTTCGCCGGCAATA
>JALHIE010000223.1 GCA_022840285.1 Porphyromonadaceae bacterium | reverse complement strand
GTGTAAATGACAATTGAGTTTTCATAATTACAACAGTACCCTGTCTTCAAAAATAGTGATAAACTGATTCAAAACAATAGCCCAGTTTTTTATAGGCATCGTCCATTTCCTTTCAATCTCATTGATAGCAAGATATACAGACTTTTTAACGGCATCATCATTTGGGAATGAAAGTTTGGCCTTGGTGTATTTCCGGATCCTGCTGTTGAGATTTTCAATCAGGTTGGTCGTGTAGATGATTTTGCGTATTTCAACAGGATAGTCAAAAAATGTGGTCAAATCATCCCAGTTGATGCGCCAGCTGCGAACGGCATAACGGTATTTCGAGTCCCATTTTTGCTCGAAAGCATCCAGGGCCGTTGCGGCCGCTTCTTTATTTATCGCTCCATATATGGTTTTAAGATCAACCGTAAATGCCTTCAGGTCTTTGTATGTAACATACCGGCAACTGTTGCGGATCTGGTGTACTACGCATATCTGGGTGGCGGCTTCCGGGAATACGCTGCGGATGGTATCGGTAAAACCGTTCAGATTGTCCGTACAGGTTATCAAAATGTCTTCCACGCCACGGGTTTTGAGATCGGTCAGTACACTCATCCAGAAAGCAGCACTTTCAGCTTTACCTACCCATAGTCCCAGGACTTCCTTTTTCCCTGTTTTGGTAAGCCCTATGCATATATAAACTGTTTTATTGATGACCTTTCCACCGTCCCGCACCTTGAACATGATACCATCCATCCATACGATCAGGTATTGCCGCTCCAGAGGCCGGTTTTGCCACTCCTGGGCCGCCTGGGTCACTTTGTTGGTGATGTTGGATATGGAGAGGACCCGGAAAGGTTTATTTCATAAATACTGCGTAATTCTTCCTCGATATCCGAAACGCTCATCCCTTTTGCATAAAGCGATATGACTAGCTTTTCGATGGAGAGACCCCTGCTTTGGTGTTTTGGAACGATGATCGGATCATATTCCCCATTCCTGTCCCGGGGAATCTGGATGGTTGACTCACCATGTTCGGTCTGGATAGTCTTTGGAAAACTGCCGTTCCTTGAATTGCCCGTGTTGTTGCCCGCTACATCATTTTTTTCGTACCCCAGGTGCGCATCCATCTCGCCCTGTAACATTTGTTCGAGTAC
>JALHIE010000222.1 GCA_022840285.1 Porphyromonadaceae bacterium | reverse complement strand
AACCCGCTGATTGCTCCCTGGCCTTGCGTTTCCAGTAATAATACTGGTATGGTTTGATGCCTTTTGCGATCAGGTATTCCTTATTGTTCTGTCCGGAGGTTTGAAGATCCTGCTCTAATTGATAATAATCTTCCAGTGTCATGGCTTTTTAGTTTGGGAACAAATGTAAAAAGCCCACACTTCTCCTACAATATGTGGTTTATCGGATGCTTACCATGATTCCCATCTTTCGCAACAACCTTCGTACTCGTTTAGGCCCAACCAAAATACCAAGTGCCCTTATAAAATCTACCATACCCAATACCCCTTTGGTCGGATGTTTCAAAAACTCTTCATCCATATGTCGCATCAACTCCAGATCTTCAGGATCCTCGGCTACCGGTTGATAATATACATTACTCCTATTCACACCCAAGAGATCACATTGCCTGCGAATACTGACTCTCGCCTGGGGATCTATGACTTTTTCGAGGGTTTCAGTATCCCCAACTGCTCTGAGACCCGTTTGCAAAAATCCACCTCTACCTCCAATCGCCCGATCTTTTCATACAAAGCCTTTTCCCGTTTTGCGGCTTCTTCATCCGGCGCTTTGGTAGAAAAGATCTCTGCCCCACGGGCAATAAATTCCCGTTTCCAGTTGGAGATCATCTGCGGATGTACTTCAAACCGCTTGGCCAGTTCGCTTAACGTCTCCTGTTCTTTGATTGCCTCAATGGCCACCTGGGCCTTGAAGGCGGCACTGTGTTTTTTTCTCGTCGTTGACATAATGAGTAAATTTAATCGTTTTTAGTAAATTTACCCTGTGGTCTGATTTTACGGCAGTATTATAGTTATCTGTATTGAACTGTTTGATTTGCTGCTCTTGTATTAGAATTATATATATGAAAACAAAGACATATATTAGTGTCTAAAAGAACCGAGTACAAAACAAGGCGATATAAAGCGTTAAATTTGTACTCAAATGGAAAAGAAGAAACGAAAATCAGCCAGCTTCAAGACGAGTGTTGTAATGGAGTTGCTACGCGGTGAAACGATTGAAAACATAAGCCGCAAACACGGTCTGACAATGGCCGAGCTCTCGGAATGGAGAGATGCATTTATAGCCAACGGCATGGACGGCTTCAAAAAGAAGCCGGAAGAGGCC
>JALHIE010000221.1 GCA_022840285.1 Porphyromonadaceae bacterium | reverse complement strand
CCGTCTCCCAGGGGCAGTCTCCACCTGCGGTTCTTGTCGTCCACGACCAGCACCGACGATTCCTGCACGTCGATCACCTTTTCGGGGACGGCGAATTTTTCCCTGATGAACGCATGGGTTTGCGGGTCCTCCTTTTTTATCAGGTTCAGCCGGCTGTCCAGCTCGTAATATCCGGTTTCCGAGGCTTTCCCGTCCTCGAATGTGACGGCCGCCACCCCCAGTGCCCGCCGGTTGTCGCCCAGGCCGTAGAGCAGTCCGCCGGTTGTCCTGTCCCGGGTTACTTTTGCGATTCCCTTGAACAGGGGCGAGGCGGAAGCGTTGCGCTTCTCGTTCCCGGAGTAATTGAAGCTGACCGTGGCGAGAGCGGGAGCGTTGGCCTTGACCCTGATCCATTCGCCCGGTTCCCGGGGATCGAATTCGATGAAGCTGCTTTCTCCCGCGGCGAGGGAGACGGTTTTCAACTCGCTCCAGTTCCGTGTTCCCTCCCTGTCCACCTCGAGAACGAATACGGCCGGGGTCTCCCCCCCGTTGTGAATCCAGGCTCCGCGGCCGGGCCATCCTGCGAACAGGAAAGGTTCGGAAACGTCCCCGGCCTGTACCCGGTCGTTCAGCCAGACGGATCCCGCGGCCGTGGTTGTTCCCAGCCGGTCGGGTTTGTCGAGGGAGGTGAACCACAGGTTGGAGTTCGACTGTCCGGGTCCCTCGATCCCTCCTTTGTGTTTGCGTTTATTCAGGAATTCCCTGTTTGCCGAATCGTCACATCCGAAGACCAGCTGGCCGTTCCACCTGGCAAAATCGCCGATGACTTTCAGGTAGGCCGACCGCGGTCGGATACCGGATGACTGGGCGGCTGTAAACGATTTGGGGAACTGCCAGAACATGCCGTGCATGGTCATCAGGTAGTCGGGGTTGTCCCCGGTTCCGATGTCCCGTATCCTGGGCCACTCCGTATTCCATCCGTGGGCTCCGTCGTAACTGTGGCTGGCCTTTGGCAGCCTGAAAAAATCCCACCCCGTTTCCGGATTCCGCACCGCCAGCAAGACGGATTTATGGTCCCATCCGGTTGCCCATATCGGGTCGGTCTCCGGGTTCGGATTGCCCTGTATTCCTCCGGGGCCTGTAACCTCGACAAACTGGTTGCGGCGGACGAG
>JALHIE010000220.1 GCA_022840285.1 Porphyromonadaceae bacterium | reverse complement strand
CCTTGATCACATGCAGGTCATCTATGAAATGAAGCACTTTGGTCTGGCCGCCGCCCGTGCAATGCACCATGCCGTGCACCCGGCCCGGGCAGGATTCCATAACGGTCCTGATTACCGGCGCATAGGTGCGGGTAGGGGAGAGGATCAGTTTTCCATAGGTTAGCCCTGTTTCCGGTTCAATATCGGTCAGGTCATGTGTACCGCAATAAGCCATGTCGCCGGGCATGCCCTCGTCGTAACTTTCAGGGAACATACGGGCCACCCTTTTGTCAAACACATCGTGCCTGGCACTGGTCAGACCGTTGCTGCCTATCCCGCTGTTATAAGCGTCTTCATAGGAAGTTTTTCCAAAGGATGCCAGTCCCACTATAAGATCCCCTTCCCGGATACGGGCATTGTCAATGACCTTGTCGCGGTGGATGCGTGCGCACACCGTACTGTCAACGATCACCGTGCGTACAAGGTCGCCAACATCGGCCGTTTCCCCGCCTGTTAGTTCCAGGGATATGCCCATAGCCTTCATCTTTTCACAGAAACGCATGCTGCCCTGAATAATGGCCTTTATGACTTCTCCGGGCACCAGGCGCTTGTTCCTTCCAATGGTGGAACTTAACAGTATGTTTCCGGTTATGCCCACACACAGCAGGTCGTCCAGGTTCATGACTATGGCGTCCTGCGCTATGCCTTCCCAGACACCCAGATCACCCGTTTTTTTCCAGTAACTGTATGCCAGCGAGGATTTGGTGCCGGCTCCGTCTGCATGCATAACCAGGCCGTAGTCCCGCTCACCTGTGAGCACATCGGGGATGACCTTGCAAAAAGCTTTCGGATACAGCCCACGGGACAATCCTTCCAGCGCATCGTGCACTTCTCTTTTGGAAGAGGAGACACCGCGCTTACTGTATTTACCGGCTTCAAGATCGTTCATCGTGTTCAATTTAGATTCATCGCAGGAACAGCAGTTCCCTGTATTTTGGAAGCGGCCATAATTCATCGTCCACAATCATCTCCAGGTGGTCTGCACAATCGCGGATGCGCTCCATTACAGGCATCACAGCCGCTGCATATTGGCGGGCCCTTTCGTGCAACGATTCCTCTTTATTGGCTTTCTTCCTGGCTTCAATCAAAAGATGTACCAGGTTCCTTAATTCATTC
>JALHIE010000219.1 GCA_022840285.1 Porphyromonadaceae bacterium | reverse complement strand
CGCCGCCGTGGAACCCCCGCCGCGCATGGGCACCCCCGTGCCCGCCGAAGTGCTGGCCGGGATATTCCGCCACGATGGACGGCACGTGCTGCTGCTGGATGCCGACCGCCTGTTCGACGACGAGGAGCCCGCCGGTTCCCCGGTTTCGCCCGCTGCCGATGGCCGTCCCCATTCCCGTGCGGCGCGCGTCCCAGATATGCCAGACGCGCCTGACACGCCGGACGCGCCTGACACGCCTGACGCGACTGACACCCGGAACAGGGCCGCCCACGGCGGAGGAGGCGGCGCATGAACCCCGGCGGCACCGCGCGGCGCGTGTTTACCGAGGAAGCGCGCGACCTGCTCATCGACCTAGAGGAAGCCCTGCTGGAACTGGAATCGCACCCCGGAGACGCCGCGCTCATGGCGCGGGTGTTCCGGGCCCTGCACACCCTGAAGGGCACCGGGGCCATGTTCGGCTTCGAGGCCGTGGCCCGGTTCACCCACGTGGTGGAAGACCTGTTCGACAGCGTGCGCAAGGCGGGCATGCCGGCCACGTCCGAACTGCTGGCCCTGGGGCTGGACGCCAAGGACCACCTGCAGGACCTGCTGGAACTGGGGGCTTCCAGTGCATCGGCGGAGGGCGGGGCCGAGGGCGCCGCCGCCGTGGCCGCGCGCGAGCGCGAACTGCTGGACCGTATCGGCGGGCTGGCGGCGCGGTGTACGCCCCCGGCGGCGGAGCCCGCCGGGGAGGAAGCTCTCCACGCCGCCGCTGACATGGTCGTGTCCCCGTCCGGCGGCGCGGGCGAACCGCCCGCCCTGCCCGGCATCCCCCCCGGCAGCCCGTTCGAGCCACGGGTGTACTGGCTGCGCTACGCCCCCTCCGCCGACGCGCTGCGCCGGGGACTGGACCCCTCCCGGCTGCTGGACGGGTTGCGCGGGCTTGGTGCGCTGCATCTCTGGCCCCACTGCGAAACCGTGCCCGGCCTGGACGGGCTGGACGCCGAAGCGGTGCACCTGCGCTGGGACGCCGTGCTGGTCACCGAGCACCCGGTGGCCATGGTGCGCGAGCCGTTCTCCACGCTGATGGACGAGGCCGGGCTGGAGGTGGTGGCGCTGGGCGAGGAGCGGTTGCTGCCCCCGCCGGAACTTTTGTGCCGCATCGCGGCACAGGGGG
>JALHIE010000218.1 GCA_022840285.1 Porphyromonadaceae bacterium | reverse complement strand
GATATCTTTACGCGGGGTACGTGGCTTGTTAACGGTGATGGTTCTGGTAATCAGCTCCTGTTCCTGTTGTGCCGCTTTTTCCAACGCTGCCTTCTCCCGATCACTCAGTGCCTCTCCAAAGATATCAAGCTGACGCACATTGGGATCTGTGGATATGAACCGTTCACTCTTTTTGCCAAAAATGATTTTGCGAAGACGGTCAATCTCCAGTTCCTGCTTTAAAATAGTAGCGTCTTTTACGGCTATCTGCTTGCGAAGAGAGGCGTTCTCTTCTGTTAATTTCTGGAGTTGTAAAAGGCTTTCCTGCAAGGTCATTAGTCATCCTAAATGCTTGATACAAAGATAGTAACAAGATTTTAAACGACCAAATATTTTGAGCTTTTTTTGTTAATAATTTACTCTTTTTAAACGCCTTAACCGTGCTCCCGGATCCGATACGATTCCCTCTACCATCATTACCAGGTCTACCCATGTCATCGTGATCGATCCCTGTTGAGAGTTGCCTGAAGGAACACGAAAACGACCTTCTTCCAAAAGCTTTGAGTAGATCACCAGACCGCCCGGTTCCATATGAAGCAGTTTTACACGGTTCCTTGCCTTATTCACAAAAATGAACACATCTCCATCACGGACATTAAGACCCATATAGTTGGTTACAAGACCGCTCAATGTGTGGTAACTTTTGCGCATATCGGTAGGCTCACTGTAGAGAAGGTACCGCATGCTGTCGTTCAGACTAAACATGACCCCGATGTTCTGCTGAAACTATGATGGTATTTACCATCACCGGATCTAAAAACCCCCGGATACGCAGTTCTGCTCCCCCTGCGGTCCGAACTTCGATCTCCATCTCGCCCTGGGCAACATAGGTCGGGGGTATGTTTTTACTCCGTTTACCTTTACTCAAAAGACCGCTGCCCTGGATATTGATGGGAAGAAAGGAACCTCCCACTGGAAGAGAACCCACTGATTGCTCCCTGGCCTTGCGTTTCCAGTAATAATACTGGTATGGTTTTACGCCTTTTGCGAGCAGGTATTCCTTGTTGTTCTGTCCGGAAGCTTGAAGGTCTTGCTCTAATAGATAAAATTCTTCGAGTGTCATGGCTTTTCTGTTTGGAAACAAATGTAAAAAGCCCTGGAGACTCCTACAATATGTG
>JALHIE010000217.1:1268-2947 GCA_022840285.1 Porphyromonadaceae bacterium | reverse complement strand
AGTTGCTTTTCGGCAACAAGATTTCCGATAGCTTTAGCGGTGTTCTCGTAAATAGGATCTGGTTTTTGTTCCATATTATATCCATTTACGGTACAAGATACTGTATTTCTCAATTCACAATCCTTGCAATGCACTGGCAGGTCATATATGTTTTGTGTACATCCAACAGGTTTTCCATTTTTTAGAATAATCATGGTTACACCTTCATAACTTCTTAATTAAATAGTTTTTGGTCACCATTGCAAATACGTCACGAATCCCAATAGTCCAATCATAAACAAAAGATTATTTAAAAGGCGATACCAACTACTATCGTACTTATTATATCCACGCAACCCTGTTAAAATAAACATTACCATTACTGCACCGAATATAGGATTAAAAATTTCCATACTAATCATCACTCCAATTTACTTTTTATGTATTCAATTGCTTTTTCGTTATCCTTGCACTGTGCCTTTAGCAAACTTTCAGACGATTCTTTTGTATTCCCGTCAACCACACAAGTTATATATTTTTCTCATCTATTAAATCTAATGTAGCTTTTATTATTTCATTTTCTTCTTGTATTTCTTTTATGAATTCTTCCCACGTGCTTTTTTCTGATACAAAATCAGCAGCCATGTTAGTCAACTACCCGCCAATGAATTGGCAGGCTTGTAGCTGATGGTTAGTTAGCTCGCTACGATTGGCTGGTTGACGGACAGCCTGCTACGGTCAGATCTACTGAAGGTAGCGATGTTCCTGGATGCATTTAAGTCTGCGTCGATCTGGAAGCCACAGCTTTTACATTTGAAGGTCCTACCATTACGGTTTTCTTTCTTTTGAAACCCACATTTAGAGCATGTACGAGAAGTATATCTTGGATCTATGGCAACTACTTTCTTCCCGATAGCAGCGGCTTTGTATTCTACGATGCTTCGCAGTTCTGCAAAGCTCCATTTACCTAGCTTCTTATTCTTCTTACCGTTCCTGATGTGAGTTAGATCTTCCAGAGCAATTACGTCAAATGGTTTAGATAGTATCCAGTTTGCGATTTGATGGTTACAGTCCTTCTGAAACAGTCTCTCTCGACCCGAAAGCTTCTAAAGCTTTCGTTTAGCTGATCGAGTGCCTATGGACTGAAGTTTTGATCTCAAATATTGATATTTGCCTTTAACCGCCTTAACAGGTCCAGACTTCCAAAACGTGTTATCGCTACATACTGCTATGTTATTGATTCCAAGATCTACACCAATCCTCCTATCCCCTGTGATGATTTCTGTATCAGGTTGCTCCACTTGAACGTTTAGGTAGCAAGCATTCTTGGTAATCTTTAACTGAGCATTCGTGACTTTCCAAGTGGCATATTTCTGATAATAGTCTGCTAACTGGAAATCATATCGCAGTCTACCAAAAACAGTGGTGAGCTTGCAGTATCCAGATTCCAAGAACACCTTCATGGTCCTAACGTCGAATCGGACAGCACCGAGAGGATGCTTGAAGGGCTTAGTTTCAAATTTGAGTCTCTTAAGCATGTCACTGGCTTGATCCCTCGCGGTTTGGATGAGGGCAGAAGGTAGTGTAGAATACTTCTCTCGGAGACCTTTGTATGTAGCTTTGTTGAGTCTGGTTTTGTTGTAATCATGTGCCGCAAAGCCATAGTCTATGACATCCTGGCAGGCGGAATTCCAAAGCCG
>JALHIE010000217.1:0-1201 GCA_022840285.1 Porphyromonadaceae bacterium | reverse complement strand
CGGTACATGTTAATAGATAGTTAATACCTTAATATATATATAGTTTTTGGTGATTACACAAGGGATACTATTCATCCCACGACTGAAGTCACAGGTATTTTCTACCCCTTGACCCCGTTCTTCATAAACTTTGTGAAAACAATAATAATAGCGGATTGTCATGGACAGCCGCATCTAATAACCAATGCGTTGAATCACGCAAAAAATTGGGAAGTGGTTTCAAATCCGACAACTTTGTTAGTGTTGATCCATATTACACAAAAGGATTTGGTCCGGATCGTTATAGGTATGTAGCAATAGAAGATAGTATCGCGACACTTTATGATAGTAACGAAACACCAAAAACTATATATAATAGCAAGTAAAAGACTATATAATTAGAACTTGAATAGAAAATAACATTACTATTTTATAATGGATTTTGATCATTAAGAACATATAGGAGAAATAATAATGAATAATGAACTTATTATAGGACATATAAACACCATTGTACCAAAAATTTTAAATACTATTAATTACAATACGTTTTTATGAAATTACTCGACCATTGCATAATATTTGCAACATATAAGCACTCCGGGCAACTAGACAAAGCAGGATTGCCGTATATTTACCATCCACTAAGAATTATGCTTAATAAATTTGTCACGACCTACTAGAAGATACGGATACAACCATTAAGGACCTTCATGACATTGGAATGCCAGATGATATGATAACCGCTGTTGTAGCATTGACACACCTAAAAAATGAACCCAATGAAACATATTGGCAACGCATCTTAGATGAACCGAGCGGCGATGCAAGACTAGTTAAACTAGTAGATATAGAAGATAATACATCTGAAAGTAGAATGAATTGTTTGCCGGAAGAAGTACAAGCAAGGCTAAAAGAAAAATACAATAAGGCACTACAATACCTAAATAACGTTGACCAAAAACTATAAATATTGATCACGTATTTAGTACTTTGCCCAACACAAAGGAGGAAGGAAAATCATCTTTTTTCTTCTTCCAATAACAATTATAAGGAGGATAGATATGAAAAAACTAAATGACCATTTCAAAGAAATATTAGAAAATGTTGGAATTGCTATAATAGAATCAAGTAATAGTCAACTACCACGTCCTAAAGGGCATGGCTTGAACGGTGACGTTCGACGCAAGAGTTGATTAGGGAGCTTAGGTGAAAATCTATG
>JALHIE010000216.1:2157-3525 GCA_022840285.1 Porphyromonadaceae bacterium | reverse complement strand
TATCTTTTGTCTGCAAAACATAAATTTGCTTTAAATCCAGATGGAAGCAACATTTTCTATACATGTTTGCCAATACTTGATAAAAATTCTATGCATATTTATGGTGCAGGTGAAGACAAAACCATAATTCAAATGATGCCTGGTCAAAGAAGCCCGGATCGTCACGTCGCCTTAATGTTAATACGTGCAACGAAAGCATACGATCTTGGCTATGAAAACTTTGAAGTGGCGTATCTAACGTTAGATGGTAATCGAGCAAAACAAACCGATGGTCAACCACACGACGGCGAAGGCCTGATACTAGTAGGCTCCCTCAGAACCAACGGAAATTACCACAACCTAAAATTCATTAATTCTTGGGGTTCTGGAATATACCTCGGAAACAATGGATCCGGTAGCGGAACAGACGAAATTGTATCCAACATATATTCTGAAAATTGTGGCGCTGAAGCAATCATATTAGATACCTGTCACAATAGTCAGGTTCGTGATTCAGAATCCTGGAATTGCAGAGAAGGCCTTGTACTATATGGCAATGATGATTTCCGAGAAAGGTCAAAAGACGGCATTACCGCATCTAACATCCGAACCGATAGCCAAGTAACCGTCTGGCAGGTGAACGACTTCATAATAGAAAACCTTAACATGGACTGTACAAAAACCACTGGATCATACGGATTTATGGTACGAGACGGCACTGGTACCATTAAAGACTCCACACTAAAAAGCAATAAGAACCGTCACGATTCTACTGGTGGAGCAACCTACCTAATTGAAAAGTCCTATGTAACCTTCGATAATTGTGTCATTGAAGGCTATTACGGAATTCATGCAATTGGACAATCTTATGCAGAAGTCAAGAATTGTAAGTTGGTTACCACTGGCGGCTGTTATGTTACAGTGGATCCGTTCAATCCAGTATCAAGCACAATAAAAGTATCCAATAGCGAGTGTTCCGGAAAAAAGTCAGATATTCAAGATTGTTAGGAGGTGACGTATTTGTGGTCCTATATGGACCTTACTCCGATTGCATTGAAAATGCTTTCGAATGGAGGAAATAGCTATGAGTACCCTAAATGGATTTAGTGTGAGTGTCCCTGAGGCACAAGAAGAAACGTCAGATGGCTATGTGGTTCTTAATCATGGCCAACATTTCCAAATAAGATTACATAATGGTCACAAAGACAACGGTATCGGAAAAGCAGCAGATTGTGAAATATATTTATCTGGAAAATACATTGGAACTTATAGAATACCATATGGTCAGACAGTTTTACTCGAACACCCCATAAACGACTTCGGAAAATTCACGGCATATCGCAACGGAACTCCTGAAGCCAACCAAGCCGAGATTGATTCCAATGATCC
>JALHIE010000216.1:0-2108 GCA_022840285.1 Porphyromonadaceae bacterium | reverse complement strand
AGAAACATATCCAATAACCCGTTATGATACTACATCCGCTGCAATCCCGCTATACTATAATACAACTACTGATGGTGGTCATCATTTCTTTAATGGTTCGACTTCGTGTTGTGTAAAAGCGCACGCCACAAGATCGTGTAATGACTTAACAGGTGGCGGTATCGGACTATCTGACCACAGTAACCAGAAATTCACCGAAACAGAATCCTTGGACTACGACGAATGTGAAACCACCATATACCTAAGAATAGCATTTAGAAAATCCACTTATGAACCAAGACCAATAAAAACCGTATACAAAACATCAGTGCCAAGACCACTTAAATAAAAAATATATAAAAACATTTTTATATATTTTTTTTCCATAACCAAAAACTATTAATACCAAAAACACCCACTTAATACTATGACTAAATTCAACGAAATCTTTGTTAACAACGAAAACGAAAACACAATATCAATTTTTAACAAATTATCAGAATACCCAAAAAGTATGATTTTGGTGGAAATTGGTAATACTAAACGTGCTTTTATGCACGATAAAAATGTTTGTCATTGGCTAGGAATGGTAGTAAAGCAAAATGACAAATTCGTACTAAATGAAACATCATTTAACGCAAGTAGTTATATTAGCACTCACATATGCTATGATATGGTAGATAACATAACAGCAGCGGACCTAATTAAACGAATAAACAAAAGTCAAAATGATTTAGTACATCGCTATTGCCGATTCTTCCTAATAGACAATCTAATAGAATTAAGGGATTTCTTGGTAGAAAAAACACAACCATAACACCACAACCATAACATTTATATACTAGTAAGTACTAGTGTATATTGGTAAAATAAGGATACAACAAAACCGAACTCAGAACTTGTTCGGGTTTAAGCAAATGCCTCCTCATCTCCTCATTTGACTTAAGGTATCCTTATTTTCCTTCCTGTGATCCTTGCGGGGTCATAAAATTCCCTGTACCCTTGAAAAACTCGGATAAGTTCAGCAGGGAAGGACGAAATAAAAGGGTATGAGAATAAGTTCATTATCACCCTTGGGCTAAGGCGGGAACGTGCTGGGGATGCGGTTGAGTTTCCTAGTCAGAAACACAACGAAGGAATAAATGACGTCGTGGTTTGACACCCACTGTCTACAACCTCCTTCCACACCTGGTTCAAATCCAGGACATCCAGTTCAATTAATAAAAAGGGAATATCTATGAAAAAGTGTACTAAATGTAAAGTTAAGATTCCGGAACACGGACCAGTAATGTGCCCAAGTTGCATAAAAAAGGAACTCGAACGCATATCCGAACAAAAACTATAAAATACTTTAAAACTTATATTTTTTAGCCTGGTACCATAAATGTCCAGAACTTATAGAATCTACAACAAAAACACAAAATTCCCAAAATTTTCTAAATACCGTAAGTATAACCCATTTTGGTATACCCACGACAATACCAAAGAACGCCGACAATCTAACCAGGACTTTCGATATCGCGAAAAAATCTATTTTAAAAAATATCATGAAACCTTAATAAAAAATAAAGACCGAGGATGGAGAACGTGGTAAGAAAAACACCATACAATTACGTTTTAGATGAAATCACCCAGTTGGAAGAAATCATTAAAGATCTTCCGCCAACGGAAAGAACCCATATGGAAAAGCAGAAAAATAAAATAGCTAAAGAATTATCAAAATTGCAGAGAGGCAAATAAAAATGACAAAACATAATAAAACAGAAAAAACCGAACAGGAAGAAAATAATCCTGAAACTCCCAGTCCCGATATTAGTGGCCCTGACACCGAACCAAAACTTCTATTTAAGTTCGAAGACTTTTCAATAACTGTCCTTAATGACACTTATACTATTTCCAAGGAATACGGCGGCATAAGCGATTCTTGCTATGCTAGAGTAGCGGTTGGCCGCGAAAAGAATTGGACCCTTCTCAATGAAAAAGGCCAAATAATCGACATGAAACCCATCCACGGAAACAGGCCGTTCTTTTGGCAAGGCAGACTATCGCCCGGAACCTATACTTTGAAGACCGGACGCGGAAGCGACACTTCCATTCACAGAATACCGGGCCGTCATTTTAATGTTGTT
>JALHIE010000089.1 GCA_022840285.1 Porphyromonadaceae bacterium | reverse complement strand
TTTGTCTTGCATGTGTCGGGTGAATGTTTGTTTTTGTATAACACTTTAAAGATAAATACTTTACCTGACATATGCAACTTTTATTTGAGACTTTTAGGTATAATTACTTTTACATCCAACTTTTCAAAAAAACTGTCAAAAATGAAATTTTCTGCAAAAATACTATTACCGCTTCTCGTTTTTACGTTGATGGTGAATAGTGCCGCTTCTCAAAACAACATTGTCGACGAGATCGTTTGGGTGGTGGGCGATGAAGCCATACTTAAATCCGAGGTGGAAGAATACCGCAAGGACATTCAGATGCAAAACCAGCGTATCGAGGGCGATCCCTATTGTTTTATCCCTGAACAGATGGCCATCAACAAGCTGTTCCTCGATCAGGCAAAACTCGATAGTATCGAGGTGAATGAGGCTAACGTGAACCGGATGCTGGAGTATTACATGAACGAGTACATCTCTTCTACAGGGTCGGCAGAAAAGTTGGAGGAATATTTTGGTAAAAGCTTGAGGAAAATCCGCGAAGACCTTCGGACCCAGTTGCGCGAGCAACAGCTTATACAAGGCGTACAGCAAAAACATTTTGAGAATGTATCGCTCACCCCCTCCGAAATCCGGAAGTTTTACAACACTATTCCGCAGGACAGCCTGCCGTTTATCCCTACCACAATGGAAGTGCAGATAATAACCGTTGAACCCGAAGTGCCCCTGAAAGAGATAGACGCAGTGAAAAATAGGCTGCGCGAATATACCGAGCAGATCAACTCGGGAAAAAATTCTTTTTCCACACTGGCTTTGTTGCACTCCGAAGACCCGGGGTCGGCGCTCAAGGGAGGGGAAATGGATTTCCAGACACGGGCGCAGCTTGTTCCCGAGTTCTCAAACGTAGCCTTTGCTCTTAACGACCCGACAAAAGTGTCGAATATTGTTGAGACGGAATATGGTTACCACATCATACAGCTTATCGAACGAAGAGGGGATATGGGCAAGTTCCGTCACATTCTACTTAAACCGAAAATTCCACAGGAACAGTTGGATACTGCTCTTGTCCGGCTCGATTCCATCCGAAACGGGATTGTCAATAAAAAAATCACGTTCGATGAGGCTGCTACTTTCTTTTCAGCCGATAAAGATACCCGGAACAACAAGGGAATTATGGTCAATAACCGGCCGAATTCACAAAACACGGGAACTCCCCGCTTTCAGTTGAATGAACTCAATCAGGATATTGCCAAGGTGGTGGGAGAGATGAAAGTGGGAGAAATGTCCGAACCGTTTATTATGGTTACCGATAAAGGAAAACAGGTAGCTGCCGTAGTGAGAGTTACCAACCGGAACGACGGACATAAGGCAAACATCAACAACGACTACCAAATCATTAAGCAAATGGCTGAAAATGACCGTCGCCAGGAACTGATGGACGACTGGCTGCAGAAGAAGATAGAAACCATCTACGTCAGAATCGATCCCAACTGGAAAGGGTGTGATTTCAAGTATAAAGGCTGGCTGAAGTAATGTGCTTAATTCGTCGTGGCGGTGAAATATTCAACGCGACAATCGGACAACGTTTTTCGGATGAAAAAGCAAACGCGCCCCAATATTACAATTAAAAGCATGCTCTTCCCGGGTGTGTTTTTTGTACTTATGTTATCGGCTCGTCCGCAACAACCGCCTCCCTCCGACACAAATGTGGAGATTGTCGAACTGAAACAAGCCGATTTGCTTTATAAACGGGAAAATTCCGATGCCCAAATCCTGAAAGATAATGTGATCCTGTACCACGAAGGCGCTTTCATGTATTGCGACAGCGCCTACCTGTTTGAAAAAACCAACTCCTTTGAAGCTTTCAGCAACGTCCGGATGGAGCAGGGCGATACCATTTTCGTGTACGGTGACTACCTGCATTACGACGGCAATACCCGCCTCGCACGCCTTCGGGATAATATCCGCATGGAAGATCGGCAGGTCACTCTTTTTACCGACAGCCTGAACTACGATCGTGAGGCAAACCTGGGGTACTACTTTGAGGGAGGGATGCTGGTGGACGAAAAGAATGAACTTACCTCCTTTTGGGGACAATACGACCCGGTAAGCAAAGACGCCCTGTTCAGCGACAGCGTGAAGCTGGTCAACGAAGACTATACCATATTCGCCGATACATTAAAGTATAATACGGAGAGCAAGGTCGCCGATATCCTGGGTCCGTCGACCATTGTATCAGACAGCGGGTTTATCAAAACTTCACACGGGTGGTACAACACCACGACCGACGACGCACGGCTGTTCGACCGATCGGAAATTTACAGCAGCGACAGCACAAAGATGCTTGTGGGAGACACCGTTTTCTACAACCGGACAACCGGATTGGGAGAGGTTTTCGGTAACATGTACCTGGAGGATTTTAAACAGAAGGCCATTCTTCGCGGAAACTACGGAACCTATAATGAGAAAACCGAATACGGAATGGCAACGGACTCGGCTTATGCGGTTGATTATTCGCAGAGCGACAGCCTTTTCCTGCACGGTGATACGCTGAAAATGTTTACCGACTCCGTTTACAAGGAGGTCAAAGCCTATTATAACGTCCGGTTTTATAGGAACGATATTCAGGGTGTCTGCGATTCCATGAACTACGTTCAAAAAGACTCCGTGTTGTACCTGCTCGGAAATCCGGTGATTTGGAACAAAAGCAATCAGATTCTCGGTAACCGCATCGACATTTTTCTGAACGACACCACCATCGATAAAGCACACGTGAGAGACTATGCCCTCGCCATCCAGGACAGGCAGACAGCGGGACAGTACAATCAGATTAGCGGAAGGGACCTGAAAGCTTTTTTTGCAGAAGGTGAGCTCAGGAACGTCTTGGTGGAGGGGAATGCCGAGTCGCTCTATTACCTGGTGGAAGAAGATAGCGCCCGTACCATTATCGGGCTGAATAAAACCGAAAGCGCTTATCTGTCCATGGATTTCCTGGACGATGAACTACAAAAACTGAAACTCTGGTCATCCACCCAGGCTGTGACCACCCCGTTAAGCCAGTTGAAACTGGAGGAGTCGAAATTAAAAGGGTTTATGTGGCTCGATTACCTGAGACCGCTCCACAGGATGGATATCTTTCGGCGCAACGAACGCCAGGGCTCCGATAGCGAAGTGCGGGCTCCGAGAAAGTTCTCGCGAGACGATGCCGTTGAATAAATGGCTTTTGTTTTTTACTATTCTTTTTTTAATTTTGTGTAACGATAAAACTTACAGCTATGGGAATGTTCTTTTTTTACAACAATAAAAAACCTCGAAAATTTAATTATACCCCCATACTCTACGATCCGGACAAGGAGGAACGAAAAGAACAGATGGAGAAAAGAATCCGAAGGATCAGGGAAGAGGTAGCCCGGGAGGAGGGAAAAACAGTTGAACCGCAGCTGCAGACCGGAAATACCGACTTTGGCGAGGCGTTTCTTTCGCAGACCAAGTATTTGAAACGCAGGAAAGAAAAAGAAAAAGAGGGGAACAAACCGTTTTTTACCAGTAACCTTACTGTCGCCTTGCTGATCATTGCGCTGCTGATCATCTTCTATTTTGTGTTTTTGCGTTAAACGCTACAATCCAAAAAAATGACGGATATAATTCACCTGTTACCGGATTCCATAGCCAATCAGATCGCGGCCGGAGAGGTTATTCAACGACCGGCATCGGTAGTGAAAGAACTGGTGGAAAACTCACTTGATGCCGGTGCCAAACAGATACACATCATTATAAAAGATGCCGGGAGAACACTGGTCCAGATCATTGATGACGGCAAGGGGATGAGCATGACCGATGCCCGAATGGCGTTTGAACGTCACGCAACGTCAAAGATTAAAACTGCTGAAGATCTTTTTGCACTCCACACCCGGGGATTTCGTGGTGAAGCGCTCGCCTCTGTTGCCGCTATCGCGCACGTGGAACTTAAAACCCGGCGTGCGGAAGACGAAATGGGAACATGGTTGAAGATTGCCGGATCAAGGGTGGAGAGTCAGGAAGCAGTTTTTTGTGCTGTGGGGACAACAATATCCGTGAAAAATATCTTCTTTAACGTACCGGCCCGCCGTAAATTCCTGAAATCGAACGAGAGCGAACGGCGCAATATTTTTACGGAGATTGAACGTATGGCCCTTGTGAACCCGGATATCGAGTTTATTGTTGTAGAGAACGATGTGCAAACGATGCATCTTCCCCCTGCCAACCTGCGCCAACGCATCGTGCAGATGCAGGGAAAAGGCATCAACCAACAACTTATCGAAATAGATGAAAGGACCACCCTGGCAAAAATTCACGGATATATCTCTACACCGCAATTTGCCAAAAAGGGCAGGGCAAACCAGTTCTTCTTCGTCAATAACCGTTACATCCGCCACCCCTTTTTTCACAAAGCCGTCATGACAGCCTACGAACCGTTAATTTCGGCCACCGAAAATCCCAATTACTTCATCTATTTCGAAGTGGACCCGGATACGATCGATGTGAATATCCATCCCACGAAAACCGAGGTGAAATTTGAGAACGAGCGTGCCTTGTGGCAGATCCTGATGGTGACGGTAAAGGAGTCGCTCGGAAAATTCAATGCTATCCCCAGCATCGATTTCGATACGACGGATGCACCCGATATTCCGATTTTTGACCCTTCCAAATCCACTTCGATGCCAAAAGTGAACATCAATCCTCATTACAACCCTTTCCAGCCATCCTGCGGAGGAGGCATCAGGGTTTCGAAACCTAACCTCGATTGGGAAGAGATGTACAGGGGATTTAAAAATGAAGGAAAGGCAATGTCCGCTTCACCCGATGCAGACACATCCCTTTTTTCGGCCAACGATTCATTAGTTTCCCCCAAACATTACCAGTACAAGCAGAAATACATCCTCACGTCGGTAAAATCGGGGTTGATGGTTATTGACCAGCACCGCGCGCACGTTCGTATCCTTTTTGAAAAGTACCTTTCCCAGATAACGAACAGAAAAGGAATTTCCCAGCGGGTATTGTTCCCTGAAAGGATCGAACTGACCTCGTCCGAAGCTTCATCCCTTTCCGAAATCCAGGAAGAGATGGAGGCACTGGGCTTTGAACTGAGCGATCTGGGTAATAATTCTTTTGCTATTCAGGGTATCCCGTCGGAATTGCAAAACGTTGATGCTGTGGCAGTGGTACGTTCCATGATCGATAAGAATATGGAAACCGCCGGCAGCGTCCAGGAGCAGGTGCACGAGAAACTGGCGTTGTCGGTGGCAAGCTTCACGGCGATTCCTGCAGGAAAATCACTTTCTGAAGAAGAGATGCTGCGGTTGGTAAATCAGCTGTTCGCCTGCCAGTCTCCGAACCACACGCCCGACGGAAAAGCAATAATAACCGTCATTTCTGATGACGAGATGGACAACAAACTGAAATAATTTAAATTTCTTGACTTATGAAATACGCATTTTGTGGAAAGAGCGGCTTGCAGCTGCCCCGGATTTCGCTCGGATTGTGGCACAACTTTGGTTATACCGATGATTTTGAAGAAGCGCGAAACATGATTGTCCACGCTTTTGATCGGGGAGTGACCCATTTTGATATTGCCAACAACTACGGTCCGCCTCCGGGTTCGGCCGAATCCAATTTTGGAAGGATACTGAAAGAGAACCTGGCTTCGCACCGCGACGAAATGATTATCTCGTCCAAAGCCGGGTACTTGATGTGGAACGGTCCCTATGGTAACGGTTCCTCCAGAAAATACCTGATGGCGAGCCTGAACCAGAGTTTAAAACGAACGGGATTGGAGTATTTTGATATTTTCTATTCCCACCGGTACGATTCAACTACTCCCATCGAGGAGACCATGCAGGCGCTGATCGACATGGTAAAACAGGGGAAAGCCTTGTACGTGGGCTTATCGAACTATCCGGCCGACAAAGCCCGTGAAGCCATGACCTACTTGAACGACCAGCATGTGCCTAGCCTGATTTATCAGGGGAAATACAGCATGTTCAACAGGCAGCCCGAGGAAGAGATCCTCCCGGTTACCAGCGAGTTCGGTTCCGGGTTTATCGCCTTTTCTCCTTTGGCGCAGGGAGTGCTGACCGACAAATACCTGAATGGTATTCCCGAGCAGAGCCGCGCTGCCGACTCTACAGGGTTTCTGAGAAAGGAGCAGGTTACGGAAGAGCTAGTTGCCAAAGTGAGGAAATTGAACGAACTTGCCCGTGAACGCGGACAGACTATGGCCGAAATGGCTCTTGCCTGGACGTTACGCGATGAGCGTGTGACATCGGTGATTGTTGGGACACGGAACGTAAAGCAGTTGCAGGACAACCTGGAGTCGTTGAACAACCTTTCTTTCACACAGGAGGAATTAGTGCTGATCGACAATATTTTAGGAGGCGCAACGTTATAGCATAAACGTTGTTGCTGAATTGAAATGAGAAGATTGATTCCCGTTCTATTATTCACTTTTCTGCTTTCGGCCGTTTCTTGTGTCGATGAAGCATCCCCGTTTACGGTTCCCTATTCCCGGGTATTCTTCCGGATCGATATCAGCGGATTGGATTCCGATTTGACTATCTTCGGTCACAAGACATTTGTTCAGGGACGAACCGTTGGTGAACAAACCGGATACGGAGGGTTGTTGATCTTCAGAACAACCGATGACCAGCTTTTCGCTTACGACCTTTGTTGTCCTCACGAAGATAACCGTGAGATTAAAGTGCAGCCTCACGTCAATGGCAAGGCCGTTTGTCCCAAATGCGGCAGTGTCTTTGTCACGATGTACGGATTAGGCACGGTTGAATCGGGGCCGTCTGCCGAACCGCTGCAACGTTACACGGTTCGGAAAGATTTCAGCCGGGACGGAGTTTTTGTGGTTACAAATTGATTTTGCGACCGCAAATTTTTGCCCGATTCTCTTGTATTAATCAAGAAACATTTCTACATTTGCAGTCGCTTTTAAAAAATTACAATTCGTTTGCGGAAATAGCTCAGTTGGTAGAGCATAACCTTGCCCCGGGAGTAACATGTACCCCTAACCTTGGCAAGGAACCGGTGAAGAGTTGCCGGAGTACTTTTCAACAGAGAATAAATAATTGCGGAAATAGCTCAGTTGGTAGAGCATAACCTTGCCAAGGTTAGGGTCGCGAGTTCGAGTCTCGTTTTCCGCTCAAGGTCTGCTCGGATGGTGGAATGGTAGACACGCAAGACTTAAAATCTTGTGACCATTACGGTTGTGCGGGTTCAAGTCCCGCTCCGAGTACTCCAAAAGGCTGTAAGTCAACAGATTTACAGCCTTTTGTGTTTTATCAGGGCGTAAAAGAACGTCCTGAATCAAAACAAGATAAACTCCAAGCATCTTGAATAAAGGTTTATTCGTGTCAGGTATGTTAATAATTGTTTACATATTTGATTTTTTTAGTATTTGATGCAACATATTACGTAAAATCTCATCTACTAATTATAGGCAATATTTGAATGAATTTACAAAGGTATTTATTTATGAAAACAAAAATCCTGTTTTTATTTCTGATCGGCATCCTATTTGGTTGCAATTCTGATAATATGGATATGAATATTGATACAGATGCGCCTAACCAGGTTGGCGGAACGATACTCGGTTTTTCGCAAAAAACCGATAAATTCACTATTACCGATGAATATGTGCCGCCCGGCGATTTTGGCAGCGTCAAACTGATTTACAAGGAGCTTAACCGGACTCTTTTTGAGGGAACCATTCACTGGATGGGATTGGGCAAAATGATATTTCCTGAAAAACTGGAGCCTGCCGGTTCTTTTGAGTTTGTACTGACCGAAGACCTCCGCTATCCGAACGGTTTTGAAATCGTTTTTAATCCGGATAATCGGGAGTTGGACTATGATAAGGCGTGGCTGTCCGTTCAAGGTCTGGTAAAAGTACGTGAGTTTTTAGCCGCCAACCCCAACCAAAAAGCGAAGTTGTTTCTGTATACCCCGAGTGTTGGTGTAGGTGATCCAAAAGATTGGTATTGGGTGATTTACTTAAAAAAATAATTTACCCATTTAAGATTTCGGGATAATGCTTTTTTATGTGTTCCCGAATAATGCTTAATGACTTTGAAAAAATATTATGAACCGTTTGAGGTGTTGTATTCAGTTTGTTAGCCACTTTTCTGGCTGGAATGTTTTCCATTCGCATCCAAAAAGTAGTTTGAGTTAATATGGAGCAGTTTTTCAAAGCATCGTGTACAATTTTCAGTAACTCTTCTTTTTCGATGTTTGCGTATGCGGTAACGGTAGAAGCTATTTGTGCATCTTCCACCGGGATAGTTTCAGGAACAGTGATGCGGTATATATCGTAAATACGGAAACGCAGGTATTGCAACATATACACTTTTGCACAACCGGTTTTATTTGCACGCAACATACATGGATTTTCCCAAAAGGAGAGCCAAAAATTCTGAACGATATCTTTCGCAACATCCAGGTTGTGCACTTTAGACAGTACAAAACAAAGAACGGTACGCCTGTACCTTTCATAAAATTGGAATTGCCAACTTATTTGAGACAATAAGTTAAGCAACATTTTTAATTAATTGTTTTTTAATATTGTACTGTTTCCAAAATTCATCAATAGTCAAATT
>JALHIE010000215.1 GCA_022840285.1 Porphyromonadaceae bacterium | reverse complement strand
CACCACCGGCTTTCTCCTGCCGGAAGAATCGGGGTCACCCAACTTCATCCGTTGCAGCAGCATCCGCTGTACATGTCCTCGCTCGTCCCCTTCGTAACGGATGGGATTATGTAATGTCAGGAAATCTATTCCTTCCTCTTTGGCATGCTTCACTTCTTCCAGACGTGCCGGCATCTCTTCTTCCGAACGGCGGTAAACAATCATCGCTTTTTCCGCACCTAACCGGCGAGCCGTTCGTACAGCGTCCATAGCAGTATTTCCTCCACCAATGACGGCAACTTTTTTTCCCATCTGTACGGGTGTGTCGCTTTCGGGGTCTGCTGCTTGCATCAGGTTTACCCGCGTGAGGTATTCGTTACACGACATCACTCCGATCAGGTTTTCGCCCGGAATATTCATGAAATTCGGCAATCCCGCACCGCTTCCGATGAAGATACCCCGATAGCCGTCGGCTTTCAACTCTTCCTGTGAAATGGTTTTCCCGATGATGCAGTTGGTGATGAACTTAACACCCATTTTTTTCAAAACATCAATCTCTATATCCACGATATCGTTGGGCAGGCGAAACTCGGGGATCCCGTAGCGGAGAACGCCCCCCAGTTCATGCAATGCTTCAAAAACCGTAACGTCGTAACCCAGTTTGATCATGTCGCCGGCAAAAGCCAGCCCGGCAGGGCCGGATCCCACGACGGCAATCTTTATACCGTTTGCCGGAGCGATCTCGGGAATGGAAATGTTGCCGCTTTTGCGTTCAAAGTCAGCGGCAAACCGTTCCAGATGACCAATAGCTACAGGCTCCTTGCCCAGTTTCAGGGTGTAAAAACATTGGCTTTCACATTGCCTTTCTTGTGGACAAACCCTACCGCAAACCGCAGGTAAGGCGCTGGTCTCTTTTAGCGCTTTAGCTGCTTCCAGCACCTCTCCACGTTCGATGTTCTTGATGAACTTGGGGATGTTTATTTCAACCGGACAACCGGTAATACAGGTGGGATTAACGCAGTCGAGACACCGTTGAGACTCGGCTTGCGCTTGTTCCGGAGTCAGCCCCAGATTGACCTCATCGTATGTGCGGCTTCTGATTGTCGCATTCACTTCCGGCATTTTTACGCGAACGAGGTTGGTTCTCTCCTTGTTTTTTAGCGTTTTGCGCAACTCTTCGCGCCACAACTGTGCTCTTTCTGCTTGCAGA
>JALHIE010000088.1 GCA_022840285.1 Porphyromonadaceae bacterium | reverse complement strand
TTATTGCAAACAAATTTATTTTCAACAAGAACAATCAAAACTGTCCGGCGAAATCGTTTTTTTCAGCAATTTGAAAAAAAGGGTTTTCAGAGCGGACTCTTAATTGTTTTGTTTTCTTTTTAGGTACCGGCAACCTTGTACGTAAATCTGTATCTTGCAGTTTTCTACCCAATTCATCATCTTTGGCTATCAGAAATGGATACGTATAAGATACAAATATTCCGAATAGTCATTTTTTCATCGCAATATTTCTTTTAGATTCCATGCCTGCAAATGCCTTATTCCACCCCTTAGAGGCAATGTTGCATCATCAAGTGATACGACAATTTTCTCAAAATTATCACCAATGGATTCGAGAGCGGAATATTCACGTTCGACGGTAGATTCATCCGAAAGCAAATACGTACTTTGTATATAGATCACACGATCAGCTTTCTTAGCTACAAAATCGACTTCCTTGTTTCGTAAAACACCGACATAAACATCAAATCCGGCACGACACAGCTCTAAGTATATCAGATTTTCTACAAGATATCCAAAACCATAACCAAACCCCGGATAAAGATAATTTTTGTAGGCTAAATCATTCATGTAAAATTTAGCATTACCCGATAACGTGTCTTTTCCTTTTATATCATATCGGTCGCAACGATGAATTAAAAACGTATCTTCGATATATCCGATATAGTTAGATATCGCATCATAGCTTACTCTTCGTCCCTGTCCTTTGAAATACTTTACAATACTTGATATGGATATTAGATTAGAAGCGTTGTTCACCAAAAACACAAAAATATCTTCAAGCAGTTTCGGGTCACGAATGTTATTACGTTGAATTATATCCCTTAATAAAACGGTGTCTTTTATTGCGGAGATATAATTGCGTTTAAGTTCTTGCTTTTGGAGCATAAATAATTCGGGTAGTCCGCCACCATCCATGTAAGCCATATAACTTTGTTTGCCCTTGTCTTGCCCCGTTATTCTCAAGTATTCCGAATAACTGTAAGGGAAAACTTCGAAAGATACATATCGTCCTGATAGGAGTGTGGCTAAGTCACCCGAAAGCATTTTAGAATTGGAGCCGGTAATGAATATCTCGTAACTGTCCGAATAATCCTGAGAGTATGAATTGACAACTTTTTCCCATTGTTCTATTATTTGGACTTCGTCAATGAAAATATAAACTTTCCCTTTGGGTTTAAGTTCTTTCTTATAAGATTTTATGAGTTCGTCTAAATCTTTGTATGTACGAAGGAAGTCCAGATCGGCAAATTCGCGATTTATAAACAACGTATTTTCAGGCTTTACACCATTGTCGATAAGCTGTTTGCCCACTTGTCGCAAGATATAGCTTTTGCCGGAACGCCTTTGTCCGACAAGCACTTTAATTAACCGATTTCCTATAAAATCGACTATTTTTTCGGTATATTCTTCGCGTTTAAAGCCAAAATCAAATGTTTTAGCCCCCCATAAGTTATACTTTTCTATTCTTGCAATTTTTTCGTCCATAATCGAATATTTTGCACAAATGTAATTCTTTTTCGTTTATATACGAATATATTTAATTATTTATTTGATTTTTATTTGTCCATAATCGAAAAAAATGTATATTTGCAAGACCAAGAAAAAGATGTTTGGAGAAGTTCTTTACGTTTTAGAGAAATACAATCGTAGGTTTATCCGTAGGGGATAAGTATTGTTTGAGACTGTAATATGTCTGAAATACAGCGGATTAATAGATGGGTGTTCCGCACCCGTCCATACCGCCAGAAGCTCCTCTAAATGACGGGCTTTTCTTTTGTAGATGCCGCAAGCAGCCACTTTCCCACATTTTACCCCGTTTGTACGAAATATTATTAACTATATGGAAAACATTTCACCGTTTCCACCTGTACTTTAACAGAAATTGACACAAAAAAAAAGGAGCTACTTTTTGTAACTCCCTGATTTTCAGGTGGTGCCACCAAGAATCGAACTAGGGACACACGGATTTTCAGTCCGTTGCTCTACCAACTGAGCTATGGCACCATCGCTTCTTTATTTGCGACTGCAAAGATAAAAGGATTTTTTACAAATAAAAAATTTTGAAACAAAAATATGCAGAAATTATCCGGTTATTTTCCTACCGGATTCCATCCTTGTGCTTTTAATTCCATTTCTTGTCCATCTCGGGTAACCAGGTAACACCCTTCTTCGGGTTTGGTGATGTGCCCAACAAGATGTATTCCTGGCAGAGCAGACGCTTTCTCGTGAAGAGATAAGGGGACGGTAAAAAGCAACTCGTAGTCCTCGCCGCCATTTAATGCAGCGGTTGTAACATTCATATGGAATGTTTCCGCCATTACGGCGGTTTGGTAATCGATGGGCAGCCGTTCTTCGAAAATTCGGCAACCTGTGTTGCTTTGCTTGCAGATGTGAAGGATGTCCGACGATAATCCGTCAGAGATATCAATCATTGCCGTAGGAACTATTCCCTGTTCGGATAACATGTTCACAATATCTTTTCGGGCTTCTGGCTTGAGTTGACGTTCAAGAACATATTCTTTTCCGGAAAAGTCAGGCTGGAAATCCGTTTTTCCCCCGAAAACAGCCTTTTCGCGTTCCAGCAATTGCAGGCCCATGTATGCTGCACCCAGATCGCCCGAAACAAAAACCAGGTCGGTATCTTTGGCCCCGTTGCGGTACACGATCTTTTTCTCATCGGCTGTGCCGATACAGGTTATGGAAATGGAAAAACCGGTCAGTGATGATGTCGTGTCGCCCCCTACGAGATCAACGCCGTAAATTTCGCATGCAAGTAATACACCGGCATAGAAAGTTTCCAGATCTTCAACCGAAAACCGTTGAGAGATACCCAATGAGACTGTTATTTGCTGTGGCTTTCCATTCATTGCATAGATGTCGGAAAAGTTGACAACTGCCGATTTATATCCAAGGTGTTTCAACGGAACGTAAGTCAGGTCGAAGTGGATACCTTCCAGTAATAAATCGGTAGTAACAAGCGTCCGTTTGTCCGAGTTGTCGACAACAGCGGCATCGTCTCCCACACCTTTCTTGGTTGTGGGTTGCGTGAGTATTATATTTTTGGTGAGGTGATCTATTAATCCAAACTCTCCTAAGGTGGAAATCTCTGTACGCATAAATTAACGGCTTACATTCTTTCTACAATTGCCCGCATAATTTCCGCCATTTTAGGCTGAGCAATTTTTGCAGCTTCCTGAACTTCTTCGTGTGAAACTTCCACAATCTTTCCGACTACGCCCAGGTCGGTAATGATAGAAAAGGCCAGTACTTTCATTTTGGAGTGGTTGGCAACAATAACTTCGGGAACGGTGGACATGCCTACGGCATCGCCGCCAATAACGCGGAAGAAATGATATTCTGCAGGTGTTTCAAACGTTGGCCCGGATACGCCAACGTACACACCGTGCTGCAACTTGATGTTTTTCTCTCTGGCAATTTCCATCGCCATTAACCGGAGTTCTTTGTTGTATGCCTCACTCATGTCGGGAAACCTTGTTCCCAGCTCATTATAGTTCTTGCCGTGAAGCGGATGTTCGGGAAACATGTTGATGTGATCTTCGATAAGCATGATGTCGCCCACGTCGAAACTCGGATTCATACCGCCGGCAGCGTTTGATACGAAAAGATATTCAACGCCCAAAGCTTTGAAAACGCGGATGGGAAAGGTTACCTGTTTCATGTTGTATCCCTCGTAAAAGTGGAAACGCCCCTGCATGGCAAGTACTCTTTTGCTGCCGAGCGTTCCTATGATGAGTTTTCCGCTGTGGCCTTCCACTGTCGAAACCGGGAAGTTGGGAATTTCTGTGTATGGAATTTCGGTTTTATCGTCGATCTCCCGGGCAAGTTCTCCCAGTCCGGTCCCTAAAATAATAGCAGTATTGGGCACATTGCCGATTCTATTTTTTAGATAATCGGCTGTTTGTTTGATAGCTTCTAACATGTTTGTTGATTTTTTTATTGAATGATTCTTTCTCGTTTTTTTCTAAAAATACTACTTCTATGGGGATATAGTACAATCTTTTTTTCATGCTTTCATCAAGAAACGACAACGCACGAAAACGGACAGCATCTTTTTCGGTGGTCACGATCATCTTGTCGTCCTCATCTACATATAGGGCGTTCATTTCCCGTATTATCTCACCAATATCTTCTTCTTTGAAAAAATGGTGATCGGGAAAGAATTTCGGATATAAATTGTACGTTTTCAATTCCAATTTTTCTACTAACGGTTGTGGCGAAGCAATTCCGGTAACCAGAAAAACGTGCTTTTTGCGTAAATCGTCGGGTTCGAGAGTTTCATGCTGCAACTCGGGAAAAACTGGCGTTAGGTTTCCGTAATCAAAAGTGGTGAAGTAGAGATCCTGATAAGGAAAAAGGTCGAGACCGTTTTCGTAAATACGGAAGTTGATGGGTTGCATATCGCGGCTGCACTTGGTGACAATGACGATCGAAGCACGGTCTTTTCCCCGTAACGGTTCTCGCAAGTATCCTGCCGGAAGCAGCTTGTCTTCATAGACCGGACGGTTGCTGTCGACCAACAAGATGGAGAGGGACGGGGTGACATACCGATGTTGAAAACCGTCATCCAGCAGAATTACCTGGGGACGATCCTCTATATCGATGGATTGGATTTTCTCTATGGCGCTTCTCCTGTTTTTATCTACCACTACAAGGGTTTCGGGAAATTTTTGCTTTATCTGAAGCGGCTCATCACCCACATCTTGCGGCTTTGAATCTACATCAACAATTTTGAAACCTTTGCTTTTTCGTTTGTAACCCCGGCTCAGGATTGCTACTTTGTATCTTGACGATAACAAGCCGATCAGGTATTCAATGTGGGGTGTTTTGCCCGTACCTCCCACGGTGATATTCCCTACACAAATAACGGGGATATCGAACTTGTGCTGTTTCAGGATTTTCACATCAAACAGCCTGTTCCGGAAATTCACACCAAATCCGTACAGCCACGAAAGCGGCAGCAACGAACGTCGTATGTCGGGAAGAGGTGAATCCATTTTAATTTACAATAGTAGAGTACGCGTCTGATACACCTGCCTTATTTTATATTCAACTCATAGGGAATGCGTGCTTGGATATAATCTTGTTCTTTGATGTCTTTTAACAGCATAAACATGTCGTAACTTTCTCCCAAATAACTCTTTAGCGTCTTGGCTGCCAGCTCTTCCTTGTTCTTGCTGAAGATTTCTTCGAACGGAGACTTGATCCTCGGGTATTCGAAGACGGCATAACTTTTTCCTAAATTGGCCATTTCGGCTGCGATACGGATGGCTTCGTCCACCCCGCCCAGCTCATCAACCAGTCCGATTTCCCTGGCCTGATGTCCTGTCCAGACCCTGCCCTCGGCGTATTTTGCCAGGCTGTCTTTAGGCATTCCACGCCCTTCGGCACATCTGGTCAGGAACAGGTCGTAACCGCTGTCCACGTAAGCCTGCATCATGGCTGCCTCCTGAGCATTGAAAGCGCGTGAAACATCTCCAAAATCAGAAAATTCATTGGTTTTAACAACGTCTGTATCGATTCCCAGTTTATCGAATGTACCGCTAAAATTGGGAAACATACCGAAAATACCGATTGAGCCTGTAATGGTGGTAGGCTGGGCCACTATCTTATCTGCGTTACAAGCGATGTAATAACCGCCTGATGCAGCTACATCTCCCATGGAAACAACTACCGGTTTTTCCGACTTTAGATCGGAAATAGCTTTCCAGATTTGCTCCGAGGCATATGCGCTCCCTCCTCCTGAATTGATGCGAAAAACAACCGCTTTAATGTCATCGTCTTTCCGAAGCTTTTCAATTTCGTTTACAAAAAATTTATCCTGAATACCGTTCGATCTGTTGCCGGATGCAATACCTCCTGTGGCGTATAACAAGGCGATGGAGTTTGTAGATTTCCGGATTGCTGCTGTTTTTAACGACTTCATTTCTGCAACCGTTGCCGACGGAATTTTAGCATCTTCTTCTATTTCAAGAATTTTCCGGAGATAGTTTTTCATTTCACTTTCGTAGAGAACGGTATCGACTAAATTCCGGGACAACAGGAAATCGGTCTTTCTGAGCATTGGAAACCGGTTGGCAATAGAGTCTATCTGAGCATTTTCCATGCTTCTGGATGCAGCCATATCGGTTTTCATGCTGTTCCAAATATCGGTAATGAACGAACTCACCTGTTCCCGATTGGCTTCACTCATTTCGGTTTGTGTATAAGGCTCTGCAAAAGATTTATACGTGCCCACTTTAAACAGCTGCATTTCAACACCGAGTTTTTGCAACGCGTCTTTATAAAACAACGGTACCGAAGCGATCCCGTGAATATCGAGCATGCCCTGAGGATTGATGGCCACCTTGTCGGCAACGGAAGCCAAATAATAACCGCTTTGGGTGTACGTATCGGCATATGCTACGATAAATTTTCCACTTTCCTTAAAATCTTCCAGCTCTTGCCGTATTTCTGCTAATGTAGCGGTGGAAGCTGCGAAAATGCGAGTGTCCAGATAAATACCTTTTATTTTGTCGTTGCTTTTTGCTTTGCGGATGGCTCCGATAATGTCATTCATGCCCACGGCAGTCGGTACTCCGCCAATCAATTCGGTGAAAGGATCGCTTTCGGCAATACGTTCCTGTATGACGCCCTCGAGCCTCAGGTTTAAGACGGAGTTATTTTGTAGTACAAATGATTCCTGTTTGCCGAAAGAACCCATTATTGATCCCATCATGGCAAACATGATCAGCATTGAAATAAGCGTAAAACTCGCGATGATGAAGCCCAATGCTGACGCAAACATCATTTTAAAGAAATCTTTCATAAATTTGTGTTCTAAATTGATTATAAGCACAAAAATAGGGAAAAAAGAATTATATTGCAATTGAAAACAATTACAATTTAGTTTCTTTATCCTTGTAAGATAATTTATTGTAGATGGATTGGGGTTTATTCCCCATTAATTGTTTGGGAACAAAAAATTACGAAAAAACCGATAATGGTTAAAAAAACATAAAGAATAAGGGAAAATGGATAAACCGTGCAACGTTTTTTCATTTTTTCCATCTTTACTCATGTAAGCGATAAGCATGGATGACTCGCACTTGATAGCAGCATGTAAGAAGCAGAACCGTAATGCTCAAAAGGCATTATACGAGTTGTATGCTCCTAAAATGATGGCTGTCTGTCTGCGTTATTGTCAAGATAATGAAACAGCTCGTGATGTTTTGCACGACGGTTTTCTGCAGGTTTTCACACAAATTGGCTCCTATTCGGGCAAGGGTTCTTTTGAAGGTTGGTTGCGCAAGATTTTCGTGAATCTTGCCCTCGAAAATTACCGGCAGGAGAAAAAGAAGTTTCACTTTTTAAACGATTACGGAAAAGAAAATTCAGAGCTTTTTGATGTTCCTGAGGATGACTGTCTTGAAGTAGGTGATATTCCTAGGCAAGAGCTCCTGGATATCATTCGTAAGATGCCTGAAGGCTACAGAACGGTGTTTAATTTAGTGGTTTTTGAGGATATCCCGCACAAGGAAATTGCCGCAATGTTGGGAATAACGGAGAATGCTTCCCGGTCCCAATATTTCAGGGCAAAGACTTTTCTACAAAAGAAAGTGCAATCGATGTTGAAGAAGAAATATATATAGATTTTCAATGAACCAAAAAGATATATTCAAAGAACAACTCAAGTCGGTTTTTAGCGATTTTGAGGCCCCGGTTCCCTCCGATGGTTGGGAGAAAGTGGAGCAATCGCTTAATGCCATTAGGCGGTCCAGGATTGTCCGTCGGAACTGGTATATGGGTTCTGCTGCTGCCACCGTGGCTATATTGCTTGGAAGCCTGTTCTTTTTTAATCTGCCTCAACCGGTCAAACGTGATCTTCCCGTTTTCAGTGAAGAGATGACGCCCGAAAAAACAAACAATGTGGATACACAGGGCGCTGAAATAGCGAAGAATGGCGCGGCAGAGAAGAATAGTGACAAGAACATCCAGACCGGGTACGCTCGTCCAAAGCAGGAGGTTTTACTTGCCAGACACACAAGTAAAAAGAAGATTGAATTGACAACAGCCAGTAGCGACCTGGAAAAAGTTCCGGAAAAGATGGTGACCGTTGAGCGATCCACCGAGAACGAGGCAGGGATAACGAGAGAAAGAATAGTTCAACCCAATCAGGACGAGATCGATCGGCTTATTCAGGAGTTTGAGAATGCCGGAAAAGCAACTCTCTTTGAGGGATTGGCCCTGGAAGAGGAAAAAAGTAAACCCTTTATGTTGGCGTTAAATGCAAGAGGAGGGCTAACCTCTTCACAGAAAACCGTAAACAGTCCCATGACTTTGCGCAGTGCAAGTGCTGTCAGTCCATCCGATAAAGCCGATAATGCTTATCCGGCCTATACCACTATTCCTTTCAATACCCGGAGCGTTGCCGATAATGTAGCTGAAATGGAGCATGATCAGCCGGTATCGTTTGGTATTACTGTTTCTAAAACCATTGTCGAAAGGTTATCCGTTGAAACCGGATTGGTTTATACTTATCTCTTTTCGCGGGCTAAAAACACCAGTGTCGATTTTCAAAATCAGGAGACGCAACATTTTCATTATTTAGGCATTCCCGTCAATTTGAATTATAACTTCCTGAACATTGGAAGACTGGGCTTGTTTGCATCGTTCGGAGGAATGGTCGAAAAGGATATTTATGGAGAATTCCGAAGCACAGGACAAAGTGTTTCCACTGAACTAAACAGTACGTCTCGGGAAGTAGTCAGCACGAGGATCAGTCAGAAAAACCCGCAGTTTTCGGTAAGTGCGGGAGTAGGAGTTTTTTATCCCATTTACGGAGGATTTAATTTGTACGGCAAGGTAGGAGGTGCCTACTACTTCGATGCAAAAAATTATGAGTATAAAACGATATATACCGACAAGAAAATCGTTTTCGATTTGAATGCCGGAATCCGATTTGATTTCTAATGATTTTTAATTTCACAAATAATTATGTATATGAGAAAATTGATTTTATTTTTAAGCGCTGTGGCTACAGGCCTCTTTTTAACTTCTTGCTTAAAGACAGGAGATAGTAATTTTTCTGGCCAGCGGGAATTTTTTTACATTACTCAATTAGAAGGAACGCAAGTTGCCCATAATGGAGGTTTTGCGATGACTTCCAATGAGATTAAAACGAAAGAACCGGATAGATGGTACCGTATTTCCTGGTCTTGGAGCACGGAAAACGGGATGGCTTCTACAAATGTCCATAACGCCATGATAACAGAGATAGAGCAAATACCTTTCGGGACATATCTTCAACAAGAAGCTCCTCTGGAACCCATGACTTCGTTTCTGAATTTTAACATGGTAGAAGGATTACCCATATCTGCTTCATTTGGTGATTTCCTGATTATCCAATACGAATGGAATAAGAAAGAGGGAGAGACTGTTCAGGCCAAATTGTATGGCAACACAGATCAACCGGGAGCATCGGACACATATACATTAGAGTTGCGTTTGGAAAAATCGGGCACTTCTACCGAGACTTCCGGCAAAACCGTAGAGGGATTTGCGGCATTTGGGATGGGTTCACTGCGTAATTTAATTAGTTTTAACGGGCAGGATTTTAAAGATATCCAATTGAAGTTCAATTATTACAAAGGTAATTCTGGTCAGCTGACAAGCGTAACCCACTCTGTCAGAGTATATAAAAATTGAGTTTGGTTGCTGGTGATTGATCATTAATAAAAAAAGCTGCCCGTTCGAGCAGCTTTTTTTCGTATCGGTAGGTGAGAAAAGAGGCTTATTCTTCGCTTTTCGTGTCTGCTTCAGCTGCAGTTTTTGGCTCTTCCTCTACCTCGGCTTTTGCTTTCGCGCTGGCTTCTTTTTTGAAAGCGGCCACTTTTTGGTTGTCGAGTTTCTCTTTCAAAGCAGCGAGCTCTTCGATATCACCCAACGTGGTTTTTTCCATTACGGGAATAGCCATGGTTGACGATGTACTTTCTTTCTTGCCCGACCGTTTGCCTTTTCTGCTTTCGTCAGAACCTCCGCCCTGAGCATCCTCGTGAATGCGGCTGTGCGAAACAATAATACGCTTGGCATCTTTATTGAACTCGATAACTTTGAATTCCAGTTTTTCGTCTACCTGGGTTTGTGAACCGTCTTCTTTCACCAGGTGTTTTGGAGTAGCAAAACCTTCTACACCGTAAGGCAACGCGATTACTGCACCTTTGTCTACAAATTCGAGAACTGTACCTTCGTGAATCGAACCAGCTGTAAAGATGGTCTCAAATACATCCCACGGATTTTCTTCCAATTGTTTATGCCCCAGACTTAAACGACGGTTCTCTTTGTCTATTTCCAGAACCTGAACTTTAATTGGAGCGCCAATTTCGGTAACTTCGCTTGGATGTTTGATTTTCTTTGTCCAAGACAAATCGGAAATATGAATTAGCCCTTCAACGCCTTCCTCAATCTCAACGAAAGCACCAAAGTTGGTAAAGTTCCTGACGGTTGCCGTGTGGGTGCTTCCAACAGGGTATTTCTCTTCGATGTTGTCCCATGGATCGGGCTTGAGTTGTTTTACGCCGAGCGACATTTTTCTCTCTTCGCGGTCGAGCGTCAGGATAACTGCCTCTACTTCGTCGCCCACTTTCATGAAGTCTTGTGCGCTGTGCAGGTGCTGTGTCCAACTCATTTCGGATACGTGGATCAAACCTTCCACGCCCGGTGCAACTTCAACAAATGCTCCGTAATCGGCAATAACCACCACTTTCCCTTTAATGATATCACCTACTTTCAGGCTGTCGTCCATTGCATCCCACGGATGTGGTGTTAACTGTTTTAATCCAAGAGCGATGCGTTTTTTGTCGTCGTCAAAGTCAAGAATTACCACGTTGATCTTATCGTCCAGTTTAACCACTTCGTCCGGATGCTGGATACGTCCCCAGGAAAGGTCGGTGATGTGGATCAAGCCGTCAACGCCGCCAAGGTCAACAAATACGCCGTAAGAGGTAACGTTTTTGACCACTCCTTCGAGTACCTGTCCTTTTTCGAGCTTCGAAATAATTTCTTTTTACATTCTTGAATTCAGGATTGATTTTTACCACCTTGAATTCCATTGTTTTGTCAACAAAGATATCGTAGTCGCGGATAGGTTTCACATCGATTTGAGAACCCGGTAGGAACGCTTCGATACCGAATACATCCACAATCATACCACCTTTTGTGCGGCATTTGATGTATCCTTTGATTACTTCGTTGTTTTCTAATGCTGCGTTTACGCGATCCCAGGAACGCGAAGCACGTGCTTTTTTGTGAGAAAGGATCAACTGTCCTTTTTTGTCTTCCTGGCTCTCGATGTAAACCTCTACCTCGTCGCCAACTTTCAATTCAGGGTTGTAGCGGAATTCGTTCATCGATACCACGCCGTCTGATTTGTAGCCGATGTTTACAACCACTTCGCGTTTGTTCATGGAAGTTACCGTGCCGGTTACCACTTCTTTATCGTTGATTTTGCTTTCTTTGGAGTAGACGTCACCTTTTGCGTAAGCATCCCAATCGAATTCCTCTATGGGAGCTACAGTTTTTAAATTGTCAGTCATTTGTTGTTTGAAAAAATTAATAATTAAATAAGTTAGACATTATATTGTCGAAAAAAACGGTGCAAAGATAGTCGGTTTTTTATTAATAACCAATTCTTTGCACCCCGAATTTTTTTAAAAAAATCAACTTACCGTAAGTGTGAACAGGAGGGGAGGCGCTCAGATAAGTAATCCCTCCTGGACTTCTTTTCTTGATTCTGCTCCAGCAATCGTTTCTACCAGCTCCAACGCAAACTCGAAAACTAATCCAGGACCTTTTCCGGTGACGATGTTTTTGTCAATGCTCACGTTGTCTCCGGTTACTTTAGCCCCGATCAATTCGGATTCAAACCCGGGGTAGCAGGTTGCTTTCTTTCCTTCGAGCAGGCCTAATCCGCCTAAAACCATTGGTGCGGCGCAGATGGCGGCTACGATCTTGCCTTTTTCGGCATGCTCTTTCACTTTTTTCTTCAGGGCTTCCTGTTCGTTAAGATTTTTTGCTCCGGGCATACCGCCAGGAAGTACCAACACATCCACACCGGAGAAATTCGCTTCAGGAAAAGTCGTATCGGCAAGAACAGTTATGCGGTGTGCTCCAGTGACACTTTTTTCGTTGTTGATCGACACAGTCTGAACAGGAATTCCTGCCCTCCGTAAAATGTCTACGGTTCCCAAGGCTTCAATCTCTTCGAAGCCATTGGCCAAGAATAATGCTACTTTTTTCATCTTTTTGAATTTATTTTTACATGCAAGTTGTATGGCAATTAAGCGAACAGAAGTCGCCTTTTTTAAATTGTTAAACAGGTAGAGTCAAGAGAGTCGGACTCTTTGTGCAAAAGATGTAATCAGTTGAGATTAAACCTGTAGGTAATGGTGCCTTGCTGATTGTTGGCAGAGTTGATGGCGTTGAACTTGGTTCTGCGTGCGGCCCGCAGCGCTTCGTTTCGCAGTGAGGTGTTTGGAGTATTTGTGCCACGTCCGATTTCGGCATTTATGACGTTTCCTCGGGGATCTACCGTAATGTTGACAACAACCGTTCCGTAGTCGTTTACCGAATAGTTGGGTTGGGCCAGTCCGCCTGAACCCAGGCTGCGCCCCCCCAAGTCGTAGGTTCCGATTCCACCAGCACCCGATGTGGCTCCCTGAGAAGCGTTTCCTGTAGAAACCCCTTGCGTTCCACTGCCTTCGATTTCACCCCGGCTACCGGAATTTTCACCAAACAATCCGCTCATCTGTTGATTTATTTCTCTGCGCCTGGCATCTTCTTCGCGTTGTCTGCGTGCAGCCTCTTCCTGTAACCTGCGTTGTTCTGCCAATTGCGCCTGTCGGCGCTCTGCTTCGCGTTGTGCAGCAACATCAATCGTTGGCTCCGTTTGTTGAGTAATCAGCGGTTCATTGGGCGAGTATTCAGGAACCGAAAGAGGCTGCGCAGGCGCGGGAGATATTTCATTCATGGGAGACTCCGTTGTGCCAAAGGCCTCTTCCATGTTTCCAAACATAACGGGAATACCCTCCAACTCATCCGGTGGTATGACCAGCGTGAAGTAAGAGAACATCAGAACAAGCAGGAGCAATACGGCAAAGAGGATTGTCCCCGCTATTCCTGCTGTTTTTTCTCTTGTAATCTGCATCCTGTCTATAAAGTAATTAACCGATTTTCTAGTTCGGCCTTGTCATTAGCACCATTTTAAATTGGTTCTGATTTGCAATGTCTAAAATTTTCACTATTTCGCGGTAGGGTACTTCCTCGTCGGCATACAGTGCTACGAAGATATCCGGTTCCGCCGAGTAGACCGATTGTAAAAACGGTGTGATCTGCTCAAAAGTGACCATTCGTTCGGTTTCGTTTGCGTTGGCAACATAATAGTTCAGGCTCTTGTCTATGGTAACCCGTGTAATGGGTTTTGCCTGAGCCTGCTGTTGTGATTTGGGAAGCAACACTTTTATCGCATTTGGCACTACAATGGTGGATGTGATCATGAAGAAAATCAACAGGAGAAAGATCACATCCGTCATGGAGGCCATGCTGAAATTTGCTTCTACATTAAATCGTTGTTTTAATGCCATTTTCCTTTTGTTTTATGCCACCGGTTCGTTCAAGATATCCATAAATTCCATGATTCGCATCTCCAGTTTGTTTACAATACCTTTTATTCTCGTTGTAAGGTAGTTGTAGGCAAACAATGCGATAATCCCCACGATAAGGCCGGCAACGGTTGTCACCAAAGCTTCATAGATACCTGTTGATAAGATGTTGACATCCACATTCGCTCCTGCACTAGCCATGCTCATAAAGGCTTTCACCATTCCTGTTACCGTTCCAAGAAACCCGATCATGGGGGCACCCGATGCAGTGGTCGCAAGAAGCGGCAATCCTTTCTCCAGCTTGGATATCTCGATGTTTCCCTGATTTTCAATTGCCGACATGACATCTGCCGTAGGCCTGCCCAACCGCGAGATTCCTTTCTCAACCATTCTCGCTGAGGGTGTGTTGGTATTGCGACAAAGCGTCATCGCTGTTTCTATCTTTCCGTCCAGGATATAATCCTTTATGCGGTTCATGAAAGAGTTGTCTTCCTGGCCGGCTTTATTGATTACCAATGTTCTTTCAATCAGTACATAAATGGAAAGCAGTAAAAGCACCAACAATACGATCATCAGCCAGCCGCCTTTAAATGCCAGGTCCAAGGCGTTCATGGTTGTTTGAGGTTCAACAGCAGTCGTAATCTGCTGTATCTGTTGTAACGTATCTTGAACAGGAGCAATTTGTAACAAGTTCATCGAGTCGGATATTTTAAAAGGTGTTTGTAAAGATAAATAATATTCTAGGGTTTAATGCTGTCGACAGGAGTATTTAAGCAATTTTTATAAGCTTTAATTGTTTTTTCCAAACCCATATAAAGTGCGTCACTGATTAGCGAGTGTCCAATGGATACTTCCTTCAGCCAGGGAATATTTAGGTAAAGGTAATTCAGGTTCTCCAGATTTAAATCGTGCCCTGCATTTACTCCCAATCCCAGGTTTTTAGCCATTGTTGCAGCTTCTACGTAAGGTGTCACCGCCTTTTCCTTGTTCGCTTTGAATTCTTCGGCATAGGGACCGGTATAAAGCTCAATTCTGTCGGCACCAATTTTCGATGCCATTTTTATCATTTCCAGGTTTGTGTCCACAAAGAGTGAAGTGCGTACACCCATTGATTGGAATTCATTTACTACCTCAGTCAGGAAATCCCTGTGTTCCAACGTATCCCATCCGGCATCCGATGTCAGGACATCGTGCGCGTCGGGAACAAGCGTAACTTGAGTAGGACGGATTTTTCTTATCAGCGAAATGAACTCCGGAGATGGATTCCCTTCAATATTGAATTCGGTAGTTATTTTGGATTGCAGATCAATTACATCTGCATAACGAATATGGCGTTCATCGGGTCGGGGGTGAACTGTAATCCCTTCAGCTCCAAATAATTGACAGTCTATGGCTACTTGAACTACATCGGGAATATTTCCTCCTCTTGAATTTCGGATGGTAGCTACTTTATTGATGTTTACACTTAACTTTGTCATTTAATTTCTCTTACCCTCTCTGATTGTTCGGTTTGAAATTTATTTTTTTTGATGCGAAACGATAAAATGCCGGCTAAAGCAATTTTTTACCCAAAAAATTCCCATCTTTGTAAAACGTTACAAAATTAATACGAAATAACGGTTTTGCCTAAAAACAGATGAAAGATTTTATCAGGCATCAGATAGAAAAACAATCCGTATCGTTTAACGTCGAGAATTTCCTCGGCCTTTCCGATACGGAAAATTCACTGGTTGTAATAGAGATATCGTTGATAGACTATACGCTAACCGATATTGCGCGTATTATTGAGAGCAACAATGCCCGCATTATGAATGTTTTTATTCTTCCGGTGGCTGACGGCAATACGTTAATCATTTCGATCAAGTTGAACCTGTTGGATATTTCTCCGGTTTTGATGAGCTTGGAAAGGTTCAATTACAAAGTCCTCCACTATGAGATGAAAGAGGGTGTTGTTACCGAGACCCATAAAGAACGGTTGGATGAGTTGTTGTATTATCTGGAAATGTGAGCGGGTTTGTTTCTTTCACCGCCCGGTTTCATATCTATTTGTTTGATGCTCGAAATCCATAAGTTTGACAATCCCGAAAAAATGAAAATTGCACTGTTTGGAAGCATTTTTTCCGAGTATACCCCCAAAGCCGAAGCACAACTGGTAGAAGTTTGTAAGGCGGTGAAACAATATCCGGCGGAGCTTTATTTGCCCGACGCCTTTTTCTACTCAATCTCGCGTGTTACACAAGACAACATCCGTCCTTTGTGTTTGCTTTTCGACCGGTTACCTCCCGTTGATCTGGCATTGAGCGTAGGCGGGGACGGTACTTTCCTGCGAACAGCTGCCGTTGTGGGCAATTCAGATGTTCCAGTGCTGGGTATAAATACCGGCAGGCTGGGCTTTCTTGCCGATGTCAATTTTAGTGATTTAAAAGAGACGCTTCACGAGATCTTTGCCGGTGAGTACGAGATCGAAGAACGTTCCCTGCTTGAAATAGCTGTGGATGAACCGAATCGTGCCCTGAACGAAGTGGCAATCCTGAAGCAAGATACGGCATCTATGCTTACTATTCATACGTATATAAACGATGATTTTCTTACGTCTTATCAGGCCGATGGACTGGTAGTTGCTACGCCAACAGGTTCAACAGCCTATTCACTTAGTGTTGGAGGCCCCATACTTGTTCCAAGTTCACCAAGTTTCGTCTTGTCGCCTATTGCTCCCCACAATTTAACGTCGAGACCGTTGATTGTACAGGACGATGCCAGGATCAAATTGAGAATAGAAAGCCGAAGCAACAGTTTTCTGGTTTCCCTGGACGGCCAGTCGCAAGTTTGTCACGTGCGAACCGAGATAGAAGTGCAGAAAGCAGACTATATGCTCAAGGTGGTAAAGCGCAAAGGGCATACTTTTTACGAAACGCTTCGCGATAAACTGATGTGGGGCGTGGACGTAAGGAGAAAATAGCGAAAAACGGTACACGGGTTTACTCCTCAGGCTTTACCTCCTCAAAGGGCAAGAGTTTATCGAGCCCGATGATCAACAGGTAAAAGATAGCCATAAAAACAAAAATGCCCGTTATGCCTATTCCGGCAATCAATAAAGTAGTTTCTATTGTTGATGTCATTTGCTGTAGTTTTTATGCGAATAATGGAACCAATGTCAGGATAATACCTCCGGCAACAACCGAACCGATTTGTCCGCCCACGTTGGCACTAATGGCTGGCATGAGCAGGTAATTGTACGGATCTTCTTTCTGTCCCATCTGGTGAATAACGCGTGCCGACATCGGGAATGCGGAAATGCCGCAGGCGCCGATCATGGGATTGATTTTGTTACCCTCCTTACGGAAAAGGTTGAGGAATTTCGCAAAAATTACTCCACCGAACGTGTCGAAGACGAAGGCAAACAATCCCAGCGCAATGATAAGTAATGTGTCAACGCGGACGAAGCGGTCGGAAGTCATGGTGCTGGCAATGGTAATTCCCAACAGTATGGTGACTAGACTGGCCAATTCGTTTTGAGCAGAGAGCGACAATTTGTTCAATACCCCACACTCCCGGATCAGGTTGCCAAACATCAGAAATCCGATCAATGCCAGTGATGATGGCGCTATGATACCGGCAACAATCGTAACGACTATAGGAAAAGCGATCAGTGCTTTTTTTGAAATCTTCTTATTGGCATGCCCGGTCCCCGACATTCTTATCAAGCGTTCTTTTTTTGAAGTCAGCAACCGGATAACCGGCGGTTGAATTATCGGAACCAACGCCATGTAAGAATAGGCCGCTACGGAGATGGGTCCCAATAAGTTGGGAGCAAACCTGGAGGCAACAACGATGGAGGTTGGACCGTCAGCCGCACCGATAATACCGATAGAGGCGGCCTCCCTTAAATCATAACCAAGGAAAGAAGCCAGTACCATGGTCATGAAAATACCGAACTGCGCCGCCGCTCCGAACAAAAGCAACGAGGGGCTCCTGAACAGCGGAGAGAAATCGATCATGGCCCCGATAGCGATGAAAATCAATAAGGGAAATATTTCCGTTGCAATCCCTGCCTGAAAGAAGACGTTGAGAACGCCCTCTACCGCTTCTCCCGTTGCGGGGTCAATCTGCGTGATGGCTGAAGATAGCGGAATGTTCACCAGAATTGCCCCGAATCCCATTGGCAGGAGCAGCGTAGGTTCATAATTCTTGGCAATGGCCAAATAGATGAGAACAAGTCCGATGGTTATCATAACCAGGTCTTGCCATGTCATTCCTGCAACAGCAGGCATCAGTTGTTCAAATCCCATAATTTTCCGTTTTTTTAGCGTATATTCATGTTGGTTGAGATATACCGTTGCAAATGTAAGATATTTTCCAGTATTTGCGAATTTTGCGCAAAGGGCATTACCTTACGGCAACACCCTTTATCAGATTGTCAGGGTCCAATGCCTGATATTAATACAAGAACCCAAGCATGATACCGGCAGCAACAGCCGAACCGATAACTCCGGCAACGTTGGGCCCCATGGCGTGCATAAGCAGGTAGTTACTCGGGCTGTATTCTAATCCCACTACTTGTGATATACGTGCTGCATCGGGTACCGCTGAAACTCCTGCATTTCCGATAAGCGGATTGATCTTATTGTCTTTTTTCAGGAATAAATTGAAAAACTTTACGAACAAGATTCCGGCACACGTAGCCACTACGAAAGAGAAAGCGCCGATAACAAAAATCTTTACCGATTCGGGACGCAGAAAAGTGGTGGCTTGTGTGGATGCGCCTACGGTTAACCCCAACAGGATGGTGATGGTGTCGATTAGGGGTCCCCGGGCTGTTTCAGCCAAACGGCGCGTTACTCCCGATTCTTTCAGCAGGTTGCCGAAAAAGAGCATACCCAGTAAGGGGAGCCCGGAAGGAACCAGGAAAGTGGTCAGCAACAGGCCGACAATGGGAAACAATATTTTTTCGGTTTGGGAAACCACACGAGGCGACTTCATTTTAATCATTCGTTCTTTTGGTGTAGTTAACCATCTCATAAACGGCGGTTGAATCACCGGAACCAACGCCATGTAGGAATATGCCGATATGGCTACTGCTCCCAGCAATTGTGGGGCCAGCTTCGAGGTAAGAAAGATAGCCGTCGGGCCGTCTGCTCCACCGATGATGCCAATAGCTCCCGCTTCGTTGGGGGCAAATCCCCACAATAACGCTGCTGCGTATGCTCCAAAAATTCCAAACTGACAGGCTGCTCCAATGAGAAAGAGCTTCGGGTTTGCAATCAGCGACGAGAAGTCGGTCATGGCGCCGATCCCCATAAAAATAAGCGGGGGATACCAGCCTTGTACAACGCCCTGGTAGAGGATGTTAAGAACTGAACCCTCTTCGTAGATCCCTACTTGCAAGCCGGCAGCCTCATTGAACGGGATGTTCCCGATAAGAATACCAAAACCGATGGGAATTAACAGTAACGGCTCGTATTCTTTTGCAATGGCCAGGTAAATAAAGATTGCATTGGCCATTCCGGTATAATCCCAAAATGTTTTCAGGTTGTCGCCCAAAGTCAAAAGTGTATTCATTTTTTCTTTTTTATTCTATGGTTACTAATTCGGCTCCTTCAAGTACAGAGTCTCCTTTGTTAACCAAGATCCCTGTTATCTTTCCGTTGGCGTTTGACAAGATGTTGTTTTCCATTTTCATGGCTTCCAGGATCATGATGGTTTGTCCTTTCTTCACCGTATCGCCTACCTGGCAGCGAATATCGAGAATAATTCCCGGAAGCGGAGATTGGATGGTATTTTTCCCGGTTGCTTCTTTTGGCCTTGTGACAAGCGGAGTGGAGGTCGTTTGCGGTGTAGGAGTAGTAATGGCTTGTTTTTTGATTTTCGAAAGCGGTTTGCTTTCCTTTTTTTCCAATTCTACTTTATACGGTGTTCCGTTCACTTCAAGTTCAACGACTGAACTATCGGAGCTGTTGATAATCACGCGGTAGGGAGCACCGTTAATTTTATATTTAAATTCTTTCATAAGGAATATTTCTTTCTGAGTAAATGAAATGGATTAATGAATTACCTGCGGGGATCTTGACGCAAGGTGTATAATTTAGAACTCCAGGGAGAGTATTTGCGTCTGACTTCACTGATGGTAAGGATGGTACTTTCAATATCGTGAACGTCCTGATTCAACTCGTGAATAGCGGCGGATATTGCGGCCAGCACCTCACCGGTAAGCAAACTCTCTCCTCTTACGGCCGACAAGGTACCTGCGCTGGCAACACGTTTGTGGGAAATGTTTTTTGCCGTATTTCCGATTGCCTTAAAGATAAGGTACAGCAAGATCAGCCCCAGGAAAACCACCAACATCGAGGTAATGGTTATGGTTACACCAAAGGGATCGTTCTCCTGTAAGGAAACTACCTTGGGGTTTTCTTCCAGAACGGCATTGTTGCTGCTTGGGGTTATTCGTTCAAGCTGAGTAGCCAGTGTATTGTTATTTTTGTCGAATTTGATGCCGTCGGCCGGATAACCGTAAGTCTTGTCGGTCGGCAGTCCGGCAGGAATCACGATCTCATCCAGCAAAGTTTTCCCGTCATTTTCATACAATGCTATGTAGTTATCTTTGCTCGGATCAAGCTTGAAATTCACGTGGAAAGTTCCGTTGAACGGCTCGTTGTCTGCCCAGAACAGTACATGTTGACGGGGTGGAATCTTTGTGAGGACATCACCTCGGGGAATCGGATATTTTTTCGGATTGTTGGGATCATCGGTAAGGTATCTTCCTCCCAGATCCTGCGTTTTGTACGTGTTGTTGAATATCTCGATCCATCCGTTTCGTTGACCGAAGTCGTCCATGAAACCCGTTTGGTTATCTACCATAACTTCGTTGATCACCCAACGCGGATTTTCATCTTTTATGGTACAACTCACAAGAAGTATCAATGCAGACAAAAACAACAGTTGTTTTAATTTATTCATACTTATGTAAATTATAGCGGTAAGTTATCGTGTTTTTTAGGGGGGTTAGTCAGCTTTTTGGTTTGCAATTGCTGCAATGCCCTGATAACACGGAAACGGGTATTTCTTGGTTCAATCACATCGTCGATGTAGCCGTAACGGGCTGCTTCGTACGGGTTGGTGAACAAGTCGTTGTATTCTTTTTTCTTTGCTTCCAGAATGAGGGTCAGTTTTTCGGGATCTTTTTCGGCAGCAATTTCTTTGCTGTAAAGAACCTCTACGGCTCCTTCCGCACCCATCACAGCGATTTCCGCACTGGGCCAGGCGTAGTTAATGTCACCGCGAAGTTGCTTGCAGCTCATGACGATGTGTGCTCCTCCGTACGATTTACGCAGGGTAACGGTCACTTTCGGAACCGTGGCTTCACCGTAGGCGTAAAGCAGTTTTGCACCGTGGGTGATTACACCGCCATATTCTTGTCCTGTGCCGGGAAGGAAGCCGGGAACGTCGACCAATGAAACAATGGAGATATTGAAAGCGTCGCAAAAACGGACAAACCTGGCAGCCTTGCGAGAAGCGTTGATATCGAGAACCCAAACGGGCGAAGCCCACGATGATGTTCTTTGCATAATCAGCGTGCACTTCCAAAAATTCTCCACTGTCGACAACGGCACCGATAACTTCATACATGTCGTAGGGTTTGTTGGCACTGTCCGGGATAATTTCGTTCAGACCGTCTTCCAGCCTGTCGATCGGATCGGAGCTTTTAAATACCGGCGGTTCCTCCAGGTTGTTCTGTGGAATGTAGGACAACAGCTTTTGAATTACCTGTATGGCATCCTCTTCGGTTTGAGCGGAGAAATGGGCCACTCCCGATTTGGTAGTATGCACCGAAGCCCCACCCAGCTGTTCCTGCGTAACGTCTTCTCCGGTAACTGTTTTCACCACTTTGGGACCGGTCAGGAACATATAGGAAGTTCCCTGGGTCATGATGTTGAAGTCGGTCAGGGCAGGGGAGTATACGGCGCCCCCTGCGCAGGGGCCAAAGATACCTGAAATCTGTGGAATTACTCCCGATGCTAAAATGTTGCGCTGGAAAATCTCGGCATAACCCGCCAAGGCGTTAATTCCCTCCTGAATGCGCGCACCTCCGGAGTCGTTGATGCCGATAAGGGGGGCACCCATTTTCATGGCCTGGTCCATTACCTTGCAAATTTTTTGCGATTGGTTGTGACAACGGTGTTCCACAAACATGTCGAATTCTTCAAAACTTCCTTCGTCAAGAAGCATGGCCAGACGTTCGCGAGCTGTGTATTTACCTTTTAGATGCTGAGACTCAATTCTTTTCTCACCACCACCTAAGCGAGCTTTTTCGCGTAATTGAATAAGCTCTTTAACTTTTTCGAGTTGGATGCTCATAAGATTATTATTTGTTATGAATTAAATTTTTGTTCTATCGCAAAGCCTTATCGAAGTCGGTCATCTATGGATGCTCGCATAATTCGGTCAATACGCTACCGGTCGATTTAGGGTGTAAAAAAGCAATGTTCAGTCCTTCAGCACCGGCTCGGGGTTGTGTATCGATAAGGCGCACGCCTTTTGCTTCAATCTCCTGGAGAGACTCACTCAGGTTTTTAGTGGCAAAAGCGATGTGATGGATGCCCTCACCCCTTTTTTCAATGAACTTGGCAACGGTACTTTCTTCGCTGGTAGGTTCCAGCAGTTCAATTTTGGTTTGTCCAATCATAAAAAAGGCCGTTTTAACTTTTTGGTCTTCAACCGTTTCGATGTTGTAGCATTTCAGGCCGAGAATACCCTCATAATAAGGCAGTTGTTCTTTAATGCTTTTTACAGCAATACCGATGTGTTCAATGTGTGTTAATTCCATATTAATTAAGTGATTATTTTTTTAAAAATGCAAAGGTAAGATTTTTAAGTTGTATGATAAAATTTATTTTTGCCTTTAAATAGAAGAAATTTTAAGAACTTCGAGCAGTTCAGGACTGATCTCCCGATCCTTTTTTATGGCCCGTTTAAACGGTACGTAATCAATTTCGTTCTCCCGAATACCGATCATCACGTTGCGCTGATTTTCCAGTAGTGCCTGGATGGCTGCAATGCCCATCCTGCTTGCCAGGATACGGTCTTGCGCAGTGGGTGAGCCTCCGCGTTGCAGGTGTCCCAATATGGAAACCCGTACATCGTATTGAGGGTACTGTTTTTTTACCCGCTCGGCGAGGTTCATCGCTCCACCGGTTATTTCGCTTTCGGTAACTAGAACCATGCTGCTGCTTTTCGATTTGCGGAAACCCTGATTGATGAGTTCCTCCAACTGGTCTTTCTCCATGCTTATTTCAGGAATTATGGCTGCTTCGGCGCCCGAGGCTATGGCGCTGTTGAGTGCGAGGTAGCCGCAGTTGCGTCCCATCACTTCCACAAAGAAAAGTCGTTCGTGCGATGTGGCTGTGTCACGGATTTTATCCATCGATTGCATGATGGTGTTCAAAGCGGTATCGTAACCGATGGTGGTGTCGGTTCCGTTCAGGTCGTTGTCAATGGTTCCCGGCAACCCTACGATCGGAATATTGTATTCGTTGGCAAATATTCCGGCACCGGTCAGTGATCCGTCGCCGCCGATGACCACCAGGGCATCTATTCCGTGCCGTTGCATGTTTTCGTATGCTGTCTTTCTTCCAGCTTCCGTCATAAACTCCTCACACCGGGCAGTCTTCAGTATGGTTCCTCCCTGTTGGATGATGTTGCTGACGCTGTTGGTCTTGAATTCTTCTATTTCGTTGCTTATAAGTCCTTTATATCCTCTGTAAATACCAAATACGCGCATGCCGTTAAAGATCGCAGCGCGGGTTACAGCACGGATGGCAGCATTCATTCCCGGTGCATCTCCTCCGGAAGTAAGTACGCCGATGCTTTTTACATTTGAATCCATTTTCGAAAATTAGTCCTCTTTTTTAAATTGGTTGAACCTGAATACAATCGGCTGCAAAGGTAATTTTTTTTTAGGAGGCGCACAAAAAAAGCTGCTTTAAAAAGCAGCTTTTTCAACTTCCGTTTCCGGTATTCGGTCCGATATTTTTTTGGCGACAGCCTCCATCTGCCACATGGGTGTTGAAGTTGCCCCACAGACACCGATACTGATGTTTTCCCGGATCCATTCCGGATCCAGCTGATCAGGATGATGGATCAGGTGTGAGTTCCGGTTAAACTTTTTACATTCGGCAAAAAGAACTTTTCCGTTGGAGCTTTTTTCCCCTGCGATAAAAATAACGAGGTCGTGCCTCTTCGCAAAATCGTGCATATTCGGCACACGATTGGAAACCTGGCGACAAATGGTGTCGTAAAACTCAAACGTGGCTCCCTCTTTCATACGCGCTTTTATCAATTCCCCAATTTCCTGAAATCCGTCCAGTGGCTTGGTGGTTTGGGAGAAAAGGCTTATATCGCGTGAGAAGTCGAGTTTATCGATGTCTTCTTTCTTTTCAATCACTATGGCCGATTCGTCAGTCTGACCCATCAGTCCGTTCACTTCGGCATGCCCTTTTTTTCCAAAGATCACAATTTGTCCTTCTTCATTCTGTTTTGTGATGAATTTCTTTTTGATCCGTTTCTGTAAACCAAGAACGACCGGACAGGATGCGTCAATCAGTTCAATATTGTTTTCCTTTGCTATTTGATAGGTGCTTGGGGGCTCTCCGTGGGCACGTAGCAGCACGCGGACATCTTTAAGCTGTTTAAATTGTTCGTGGTTGATGGTTATCAATCCCATTTTAGCAAGACGTTCCACTTCAACGTTATTGTGAACAATATCGCCCAAACAGTAAAGTGTTCCGCCTTTCTTCAGTTCTTCTTCTGCTTTGCTGATAGCTTTGGCTACACCAAAACAGCACCCGGACTGCTTGTCGATCTCAATTTTACTCATTTTGCTTTGTGATTTTGTTAAACATGTTCATTGCCCATTGCAATTGTTCCGTTATAGTAACGCGTGAATTATCCAGCTCGATGGCGTCGGTCGCTTTACGTAAAGGGCTCTCAGCACGGGTAGTATCTCTTTCATCCCGTTCACGGACATTGGCAAGTGTGTTTTCGTAGGACACAGGGGTGCCTTTGGCCTGAAGTTCTTCGAAACGACGTTGTGCGCGAACTTCGGGTGATGCCGTGAGGAAAATTTTAAATTCAGCATCCGGGAAAACGACTGTGCCTATATCCCTGCCGTCCATTACTACGCCTTTCTTCTTTCCCATTGCCTGTTGCTGTCGTACCAGCTCTCTGCGCACAAACCCCAGGGTGCTCACTCGACTTGCTCCGTTGCCTATCTCCAGTGAACGGATTTCTTTCTCTACATTTTCACCGTTTAAATAAGTTTCCTGTTGCCCTTCTGAGTTTGTTTCAAAGGAAATGTTTATCCCTGAAATATGCTTTTTTAATGCAGCTTCATTTATTTCCGTATCGGTCATCCATCCGTTGCGGTAGGCAAACAGGGCTATTGCCCTGTACATAGCTCCACTGTCGATATAAGTATAACCCAATTCCTTTGCCAATCCTTTGGCTATAGTGCTTTTGCCGCACGATGAAAAACCATCGACAGCGATATTTATTTTTTTCATTCCTGTTGAAAAGCAGATGCTGATTTTGTAAACAACTACAAAGATAGAATGTTTTCGCTATAACGAGTTTTAACGGAAATGTGCATAATCATTCGTCCTCCAGGAAATTCGGATACATGTAATCCGTTGCCGGAACAAATGTCTCCTTAATGGTTTGCGGAGAAACCCAACGAAGCAGGTTGAAGACGGAGCCGGCCTTATCGTTCGTGCCTGATGCGCGGCCACCGCCGAAAGGTTGCTGGTCTACCACAGCACCGGTAGGTTTGTCGTTGATGTAAAAATTACCAGCAGTATGTGTAAGCCGGGCAGTCATTTTCTCTATATTGGCTCTGCTGGAAGAAAAGATGGCCCCCGTGAGCGCATAGTCGGTGGTTGTATCAAGAATATCCAATGTCTCATCCAATTTTTCCGGATCGTAAACATAAACGGTGAGTATAGGCCCGAAAAGCTCCTCTTTCATCGTGATGTAGTCGGGTTTTTTCGCAAGAATAACCGTCGGGTCAATGAAATATCCTTTTGACTTATCGCAGTTTCCGCCCATAATCACTTCGGCATCGGGCGATTGTTTTGCAACGGCAATCTCTTTTGCCAGTTTATCGAACGACTCTTCATCGATAACCGCATTGATGAAATGGGTAAAATCTTCGGGTGCACCCATTTTAATTGATTTTAAATCCTCTTCCATATAATTTTTTACCTCTTCCCACAGGGGTACGGGAATATAGGCCCGGGAAGCGGCAGAACATTTTTGTCCCTGATATTCAAAAGCACCGCGTGTAAGGGCTGTGGCTACTTGTTTAGCCTGGGCCGTTGTATCGGCAAAAACGTAGTCTTTCCCGCCGGTTTCTCCCACGATGCGCGGGTAGGATTTGTATTTTTCCATATTTCCGGCAATGGTTTTCCACATTCCGTTAAAAACGCCTGTAGAGCCCGTAAAGTGTAATCCGGCAAACTCCCGGTGATTAAAAATTACCTCAGCGGCCTCTTTTCCTCCCACATAAATCAGGTTGATGACACCGTCGGGTAGTCCGGCCTCTTTTAACACTTTCATGATAAGATGAGCCGAGTAAACCGCTGTTTTAGATGGTTTCCATACGACGGTGTTGCCCATTAACGCGGGTGCCCCTCCCAGGTTGGCAGCGATGGAGGTGAAGTTGAACGGGGTCAGCGCGAAAACAAATCCTTCCAACGGACGCCAAACTGTGCGGTTCCAGCTTCCGGGAGCCGAATTGGGCTGCATACCGTAAAGTTCATACATGTTGCGCACATTGAAACGATAAAAATCGATCAATTCGCAAACGGCATCAATTTCAGACTGGAAAGCGTTCTTCGATTGGCCGATCATGGTGACGGCATTGAAATCGTACCGGTAGGGTCCGGCAATCAGTTCGGCTGCTTTCAGGAATATGGCAGCACGGCTTTCCCAGTGCATCGCTTCCCAGGCGGATTTTGCTTTTAGAGCAGCATCTATAGCCATCTGTACGTGTGTTTTGTCTCCTTGATGATAGTGTCCCAGTAAACGTTGATGGTCGTGTGGCGGGCGAATGTCGTATATGTTTCCCGTACGGACTTCTTTTCCGTCAATGATCATCGGAATATCCAATCCGCCTTTATTTAGTTCGGCAAGTTTCCGTTTTAAAGCTTGTCTTTCTGGTGATCCCGGAGCGTAACTCTTTACAGGTTCATTCTTAATTTCGGGCAATTTGTAAATTCCTTTTGACATAAGGCGTATTGTTTTTTGTGTGGTTAGTATTATTTTTATTGTTACAAATTTACAAAAAAATACAGAGAAGAAGAGCAGTTTGCTATCGAATTAATTGTAAAATTCATTTTTAACACTTTCTCATGCAACGTTTTTTCGTTTTTTTCATCTATAATACGTAACATTGTAATTCGTTTATAAATCAGATGCGGAAATATAGAATCTTTACATTATTTTTTCTTATCACCGTCGCAACGGCAATACTCTTCTCTTGTTCCAGGGAAGATGCGTTAGGGCTGGAAAGTGATGCCCTCGAGTTACAATCGCCTTATGGTCGTTGGAAACTGGAGGGATATGCCAGTACAACGAGTAAGCAAATCACGTTAGTCCTTGGCAATAAGAATTCATATTATTTGACGTTGAATAAAGACGGTACTTTTACCGGTATGTCGTACATTAACTATATTGAAGGGAAATACTCATTCACCAATAGAGGAGTTTTCACGTTCGAATCCTCGGATTCTTTTTCTGAAGCAATAAAAAATGACGCTGATGCAGCAAAGGTATATCTTAATCGTCTTTCAAGAGTAACAAAGTACAGAGTTTTTGTAAATCAACTACATCTTTATTATTCCGACACAGAGTATTTGCTTTTCAATAAATCGGCTAACTAATACCTGCGAATTTCGCCATAAATTTCTGCCATTTTGATATGAAGATTTTTTCATTTTAATCCTTCTTGAATAAAAAAATTCTTATTTTTGTATTTATAATCTACAATAGTTCGTTATTTTTTCAAGTATAGTCATGCAGCAATAGCCGCAAACTCAATAAGTTCTTTGACAAGTTTATCATTTAATCTTCTGTTCGGTCTAA
>JALHIE010000214.1 GCA_022840285.1 Porphyromonadaceae bacterium | reverse complement strand
TCAACGATTCTATCCGCCTGGAAGAGGTGATCGTCACCGGTACGCTACCGAAGGTGAACCTGAGAAACGTGCCGATGAGCATATCTATCGTCACGGAACGGCAAATTCAAACCCGACTGGAACCTTCGCTTCTGCCGCTGCTTACCGAGGAAGTTCCCGGACTATACATCACACAACGTGGAGTAATGGGATACGGCGTAGCTGCCGGTGCTGCCGGAGGAATGAGCATCCGCGGAATTGGCGGAGCCCCTACATCGGGCGTGCTGGTGCTTATTGACGGACATCCGCAATTTATGGGTCTCATGGGGCATCCGCTTGCAGATAGCTACCAATCCCTGATGACCGAACGGGTGGAGGTAGTCCGAGGTCCTGCATCGGTACTGTACGGTTCCAACGCAATGGGCGGCGTGATAAACATCATCACCAAGAAACAGAAACGAGACGGTTTGCATAATTCGGCTCAATTCATCTACGGAAGCCACCATACTTTCAGCGCTGAAGCATCCAGCGGATGGAAGAAAGAGAAGCTGCACATCAATGGAAATGTCGGGTATAACCGCTCCGACGGGCAGCGGGAGAACATGGATTTTGAACAGATAAACGGTTACGGAAAAATAGGATACGATCTTACCGGAAGTTGGAGCAGTTTTGTGGATTTGAATCTTTCGAATACCCAATCGTCCAATCCGGGGACTGTCGCTGCTCCAATAACCGATAACGATGCCGATATCACACGCGGGATGACCTCATTTTCTCTTGAAAATGAATACGAAAGAACTTCAGGAGCAGTAAAATTCTTTTACAATTTCGGGACGCATAAAATCAACGACGGGTACACAGAAGGACAACAACCCAAACCGTTTCGTTTCCATTCAGACGACCGGATGCTGGGCCTTTCGGTCTATCAGTCTTACACCTTTTTCGAGGGCAACAAGACCACAGCGGGAGTTGATTTTCAGCGTTTCGGAGGGAAAGCGTGGAACAAATTCCCCGACGAGTCGAAGAATGTACAGTTAGCCGATGAGCACCTGAACAACGTTGCCGGATACGTCAATATCCAGCAAAGCTTACTGGAAAACAGACTCACATTGAATACCGGGATAAGACTCGACAACCACGAAAAGAACGGGTCTGAATGGATTCCTCAATTCGGATTAAGTTTCACCCCCTCCGCCTCAACCGTTGTGAAAGCCAT
>JALHIE010000213.1 GCA_022840285.1 Porphyromonadaceae bacterium | reverse complement strand
GAAGACACCGTGAAGGAAAGAGCCCAGGAGACCTACATAGACGGGGTACAGGGAGGAACCATCATCATTCAGAAACAGGCGGGAGCCAATACGGTACAGATCTGTCAAAAAGTGCTGGAACAGCTTCCGGAATTGCAACAAGAACTCCCTTCCGATATAAAAATTGGCGTTGTCACAGACTTTTCCGACAACATCAACCGGGTAATAAGAAGCCTGGTAGACACCATCTTGATCACCCTGATCCTGGTGGTGCTTGTTGTATTTATTTTCCTTGGACGCTGGCGCGCTACCCTCATTGTGGCCTTAGTCATTCCCGTGTCCCTGATAAGCGCATTCATTTACCTGCTTGTTACAGGAAATACGCTCAATATCATTTCCCTTTCCTCGCTAAGCATAGCCATTGGGATGGTGGTGGACGATGCCATTGTTGCCCTGGAAAACATCACAACCCACATAGAACGGGGAACAAAGCCAAAGTCGGCGGCCGTTTATGCCACCAACGAGGTGTCCATTTCCATCATCGCCTCTACCCTGACCTTGCTCGCTGTGTTCATACCCCTGACCATGGTCTCTGGTGTTTCCGGGGAAATTTTCAGGCAATTGGGCTGGGTCGTAGCCCTGGTAAGTTCTGTATCAACCATTGCAGCACTCACCCTGACACCTATGATGGCATCCCAGATGCTCCGCCTTAGCTCCAAAAAATCAAAATCATTTCAGAGGATATACGGGCCTGTGGAGAAATTTCTGAATGCACTGGACGTCGTTTACGCCAAAGCCCTGGACTGGACAGTCAGCCACCGCATAACCGTGATTTTGGTTTCGACTTTGATATTTCTGGCTTCGCTGTTACTGTTCATCAAGGTTCCAACCGAGTTTTTCCCACATCAGGACAACGCAAGGCTGTCGATGACCGTGAAATTACCCATCAATACCAGGGCAGAGATCACCAGGGAATTGTCTATGCGCATATATGAGCAATTCCGCAGGGATTACCCCGAAATTGAGACCATGACCTTCTTTCCCTTAAAACCGAACGCAAACGTTCCATACAGGAACTATCCGATGCCATGCGTGATGACCTTAGAAGGTATTACCCCGAGATCCGCACCTTTGACGTTGGCGCCGGGATGGGTGGCTCTACAGGGGGCCAGACTACGGTAGACCTGGAAATCTACGGGAACGATTTTTCCACTACCGATGCCCTTGCCACCCAATTGGCCAATCTGATGGAAAAGGTTCCCGGTACCTCACAGGTCACCATTTCCAGGGACGAATACTCCCCCGAATACCTGGTGGATTTTGACCGTGAGAAACTGGCTTCACACGGGCTAAACTTGTCCACGGCCTCGCAATTTGTACGCAACAGAATCAACGGGGCTATCGCTTCTTATTACCGGGAAGAAGGCGATGAATATTTGATTAAGGTAAGGTACGCTCCCGAATACCGGCAAACCCTGGAAGACATTCAGAACATTCTGATCTACAACAACCAGGGACATAGAATCAGGTTACGGGATGTGGCTACCATTGGCCAGACCATGCAACCTCCCACCATTGTACGTAAAGACAGGGAAAGAATTGTAACCGTTTCCTGTGTTGCGGCAAAGGGAGCCGCCCTGAGTGACCTGGTAGAAGCAGCCCGGGAACAGGTGGGTAAAGTGGAAATCCCACCCGAAATCATGATTGGTATAGGCGGAAGCTACGAAGACCAGCAGGAGTCGTTCCGGGATCTTACCCTTTTGATGGTATTGATACTCATTCTGGTATACATTGTCATGGCTGCGCAGTTTGAATCATTCTCCAGTCCTTTTATCATCATG
>JALHIE010000002.1 GCA_022840285.1 Porphyromonadaceae bacterium | reverse complement strand
TTTGAAAAAAATGAACAAAATATTTCTTCCTTTTGTTGTATTATTTAATTTTTGTTGTAATTTTGCAACCGATATTCGCAAATAACGAATAAAATGAAACAGAACCATTTTGCCTATTCTTTCTATTTTTACTTTTACTTTAGTAAGTAGAACAGGATTTGATGTGCAAAATGAAGAAATAAAAAATAACTTTTTTGAATAGAAAATCCTGTCGATAGCACGACGGGATTTTTTTATTTTAATAGACTTAGCTCTCAAAACAGATGAAAAAGGTTGCCATACAAGGCGGATTAGGCGCCTACCACGACATTGCTGCCCGCAATTACTTCGGAGAGGCCTTGCCTTACGTTTAAAGATATTTTTTTAAAAGCTCAAAAGGATGAACGGCTGATCGGAATTATGGCGATTGAGAACACGATTGCCGGTGGGCTCTTGCTCAATCACGACCTGCTGAAGCTCAACGACATGAAGATTGCGGGGGAGCATAAGTTGCGCATTTCCCATACGTTGTCGGCACTGCCCGGACAACGCCTGGAGGACATACGGGAAGTTGTATCGCACCCGATGGCGCTGATGCAATGTTCCGATTTTATCGAAAGCCTGCCTCAGGTAAAAGTGGTCGAACACGAAGATACAGCTCTGGCAGCCAAGGAAATAATGGATGGGAATACCCCGGGAGTGGCAGCCATATGCAGCAAGCTTGCCGCCGAGGTATACCACCTGGAAGTTATCCGGGAAGGAATAGAAACCAACAAACGTAACTTTACCCGTTTTTTGGTGTTGGCCCATGAAGAAATGATCCCCGAAATACGGAAGTCTCCCGATATAGACAAGGCATCACTTGTCTTCGTGCTGCCACACAGCGAAGGGAGCCTTTCCAGGGTGTTGTCGGTGCTCTCGTTCTACGACATCAACCTCACGCGGATTCAGTCGCTGCCGATTATCGGTCGGGAGTGGGAATACCAGTTCTATATCGATCTGACCTTTTCCAATTTCGAACGGTACCGCCAGTCCATCAAGGCCATCCTGCCGTTGGTGGGAAACCTGAAGGTGCTGGGGGAATATGTTGAAGACAAGCACATTGTTTCCGATTGAAAAACAATCGAACCATAATCGTAAAGCAATTGAACAAGATGGATAAAATACTCAACATTGAGCCCGCTGGCCACATAAAGCGCATATCGGAATATTACTTTTCGGTTAAGCTTGCCGAGGTAGCCAAGATGAATGCGGAAGGCAAAAATGTCATCAGCCTGGGAGTGGGGGCGCCCGACAAAATGCCGTCACAGGAAACGATTGAAACATTGTGTGAAGCAGCTCATCGCCCCGATGTGCACGCTTATCAACCCTACTCCGGAATACCGGAATTGAGAAAAGCCTATGCCGAATGGTATAAGAAGTTTTACAACGTCGACCTGTCGACGGACGAAGTGTTGCCGCTTATCGGTTCGAAAGAGGGAATTTTGCATGTCTCGATGACATTTCTCAATTTCGGCGACTCGGTATTGGTTCCCAACCCGGGGTACCCGACCTACAGGTCGGTTTCGGAGCTTCTCCGCGCGAACGTCATCGAGTACGATTTGCTGGAGAAAAATGGGTGGCTGCCCGACTTCGATGCCCTGGAGAAGCTGGACTTGACCCGGGTGAAGCTGATGTGGGTGAATTATCCCAATATGCCCACGGGAAAAAATGCATCGGTAGCGCTGTTCGAAAAACTGGTGGCTTTCGGCAAGAAACACGGCATCGTCATTTGTCACGATAATCCGTACAGCTTTATCTTGAATGACCGACCAATAAGCATCCTGTCGGTACAGGGAGCAAAAGACATTTGTATTGAGCTTAACTCGTTGAGCAAATCGCACAATATGTCGGGTTGGCGTATGGGGCTGCTGGCATCCAATCCCGAGTTTGTAAAGTGGGTGTTGAAAGCCAAGAGCAATATCGACAGCGGGCAGTTCAAACCCGTGCAACTGGCAACCGTTGCCGCTTTACAGAACACCCGCGAATGGCACGATGAGATGAACCGGGTTTATGCCGAACGTCGCGTCTGGGCGGAGAAAATCATGGATCAGCTGAACTGCAGGTACGATAAGAACCAGGTCGGTCTCTTTGTTTGGGGAAAATTGCCGGAATCGGTGGTGTCCAGCAAAGACTTTATCGATGATATCCTGTACAACGTCCGCGTCTTTATTACCCCCGGCGTAATTTTCGGAAGCAATGGCGAGGGGTATATCCGGATCTCTCTCGGTGCATCCGTTGAAAAAATGGAGGAAGCATACAACCGAATTTTAACTTACAACACATGACTAAAAAAAAATATGGAATTTGAATCAATTTTATTACCCGGGGTCGAGGACAAGCGCCCGATCATTATTTCCGGTCCGTGCAGCGCAGAAACGGAAGAGCAGGTCATGGAAACGGCACAAAAACTTGCTGAAAAAGGGGTGAAGATATTCAGGGCCGGCGTGTGGAAGCCACGCACGAAACCCGGCGGTTTTGAAGGGGTCGGCACCCCCGCATTAAAATGGCTCCAGCAGGTGCGCAGGGAGACCGGCATGTATGTTGCGACCGAGGTGGCTACGGAGAAACACGTGTATGAATCCCTGAAGTACAACATGGATATGTTGTGGATCGGTGCCCGTACCACAGCAAATCCTTTTGCCGTACAGGAAATAGCAGATACATTAAAGGGAGTGGATATCCCGGTTCTGGTAAAAAATCCGGTGAATCCCGATCTGGAGTTATGGATCGGTGCCATTGAGCGTCTATACAACGCCGGAATCAAGAAGATCGGAGTTATTCACCGCGGTTTCAGTACCAACGACAAGACCGTTTATCGTAACATTCCGCAATGGCATATCCCCATCGAATTGAAACGCCGCTATCCTGATCTTCCCATCATTTGTGATCCAAGCCATATCGGGGGAAAACGTTCCATGATAAAAACGATTTCTCAACAGGCCATGGACCTGAATTACTACGGACTGATCATCGAGTCGCACCGCAACCCCGATGATGCCTGGAGCGACAGCTCCCAGCAAATTTCTCCCGATACGCTGGCTCAGATCCTGAGTGAACTGGTTATCCGCGACAAGGTGCAATCGACGGAGGATTTATCGGATCTGCGCAGGCAAATAGACGACTTGGACAATGAAATCCTGCAACTCTTATCGAAACGTATGCGCATATCCCGTGAAATCGGCCTTTACAAGCTGGAGCACGATATGCCCGTCCTCCAGACCGGACGCTACGATCATATCCGTAAGGACCGGGTGGAGCAAGCCGAAAAAATGGAAATGGCAGGCGAATTTGCCTTGAAAATCCTGGAAGCCATTCACACGGAATCCGTTCGTCAGCAGTTTGAAGTAATGGAAAAAGCAAAAAAATGAAAATACTCATCTTGGGAGCCGGCAAAATGGGATCATTCTTTGCCGATGTGCTCAGTTTCGATCACGAGATAGCCGTATTGGACACCGATCCTCAAAAGCTAAGGTTCATTTACAACACGCTCCGGATGACAAAGCCGGAAGAAGTACAGGATTTCGCGCCCGAACTGGTGATCAATGCCGCTACGTTGAAATATACTGTCGAGGCTTTTAAAAACGTGTTGCCCTATTTACCGCAAACGTGTATCCTGAGTGATATCGCATCGGTGAAAACCGGGTTGGAGGAGTTTTACCGGGAACGTACCCGTCCGTATGTTTCCACTCATCCGATGTTCGGGCCTACGTTTGCCAGCCTGAGCGACCTCAGCACGCAAAGCGCCATCATCATATCGGAGTCGTCTCACCTGGGGAAGGTTTTCTTTCGCGATCTGTACAGCCGGCTCAAACTGAACGTGTTTGAATACACTTTCCGGGAGCACGACGAAACCATCGCTTACTCGCTTTCCATTCCGTTTGCATCCACCCTGGTGTTTGCATCGGTAATGAAACATCAGGACGCACCGGGAACCACGTTCAAGAAGCACATGAACATTGCACAGGGATTGCTTTCGGAAGATGATTTTCTCCTTACGGAGATCTTGTTCAACCCCTATACTCCCGGTCAACTGGTAAAAATCAGGGAAAAGCTGAAAGAGCTGCTGGCCATTATCGAAGGGAGAGACAGCGATGGAATGAAACTGTTTTTAACGGAGGTGAGGAAGAACATTTCGTAAGGCTATGGCTGAACATAGATTCTCACGATCTTCGCATCCGACATCGGTCGGCTGTTGCCATCCACAGGCAGGGAGGCAATCTTGTCAATAACCTCTAATCCTTCGGTAACTTCGCCAAAAACGGTGTACTCGCCGTCCAGATGAAGTGCCCCGCCGATCGTGGAATAGGCTTCTTTGAGTTCTTCAGGAAGAAAGAACTTGCCGGGAGCGGCTTCGTACAACGAATCCACCACGTGGAGGACCGAATCCAACATGGCGTTAAAGGCACTGGCATCGGTGGCTTTCAATTTAGCCAGGTCATCCTTATGCGGCAAGTAATGGTCGCGGATAATCTTGTTTTTGATGGGCACATTCACCGCCATTTCCATGGAATCCAGCCGTCCCGGTGTGTATACTTTCCCGTGCACGATATAGAACTGGGAGGCATCCGATTTCTTCTGAGGATTTTCGTTATCCGCTCTTCGCGGGGCAGCCAGCGCTCCTTTTTTATGAAAACGGTTGTCCCGGAACTCGGGCATAATATCCATATCTGTCCGTCCACCACCGACCTGGGCTCCAGCAGGAGCATTCCTCGAATCCTGAGCCCCGCCCTGAATCATAAATTCCTTAACTACCCGGTGAAACAACGTTCCGTTAAAGTATCCCTGCTTCACCAGTTTCAAAAAATGGTTGCTGTGGTTGGGGGTGTCGCTATATAAAACAGCTTTCATTGTACCGTAATTGGTTTCGATCACGATAACCGGATATTCCGCTTGAGCATTGGCGAGCAATGAAAATGCGAAGAGAACGGTGGAAAGGATGTATTTTTTCATGTTTCAACTGATTTTTTGAATTGCGGATCACAGGCATGCCTGCTACAACGGATTGTAAATCCTAATTTGGCGCTTTCTTGTAAAGGAAGAATGCGATGCCGATAAAAACAATGTTGGGTATCCATGCCGCAACAAAAGGACTCATGCTCCCTTTTACGGCGAAGGATGAACTGATGGTCATGAACAGGATGTATGCCATGCTCAAAGCCAGTCCGATTCCAATGTTCAGCCCCATACCCCCTTTCACTTTCCGTGCCGAGAGGGAAGCTCCGATAATGGTCAGGATAAAAGCTGAAAATATGGACGCGTAGCGCGAATGGTATTCTATTTGAAACGCCTGGATGTTGCCTAATCCCCTTTTCTTCTGGCTTCTGACGTGGCGGAGCAATTGCGGGGTAGTCATCATCTGCTGGTCTGTTTTGGCCACGATAAAATCGTTGGGGACGATTTGTATGATGGTGTCAATGGTGGTTCCGTGGGTGATTTTCTCCTCCAGCCCGTCGAAATCCCTTATCTGGTAATTGTTGATTGTCCAATGATACAACGAGTCGTACTTGATGGATTGGGCGGTCAGACGGGAGACCAGCTTCAGGCTGTCGAAATGATCAATGGAGAAGTTATAGCCCGTTTTAGACTCCAGGTCGAAATTACCGAAATAGACAATCGTCCCTTCGGCTACCTTGAACTGTATATCCCGGTCGCCCGTTTTCCTTTTGCGTGGGTCGATGTATTTTTGCTCAAAATCGATGCGGGTTTCATTGGCGGGAGGGATGATAAAGCTGCCCATCACAAAGGAAAAAACTGCAATAACGGCCGCCGATACCATGTAGGGCTTGAGTAACCGTTTAAAACTGACTCCGTTGGATAAGAGAGCAATTATTTCCGAACTGGAAGCCATTTTTGATGTGAAGAAGATCACCGCCAGAAAGATAAAAAGCGGACTGAAAAGATTGGCGTAGTACGGAACGAAATTGATGTAGTAATTAAAGATGATTTCTTTCAGCGGGGCGCTGTTGCTCATAAATTTATCAATCTTCTCGTTAATGTCGAACACCACCGAGATTGACAAAATAAGCGTGATCATGAAGATGTATGTCCCCAGGAATTTCCTGATGATATACTTGTCTATACGTAACAGGTTGAGTTTATTTTTCATACTCAATAGGTATTCAGCCGCAATCCTACAGACGTTGCATGGTCCTTTCCACCATGATTCGTTTCCAGGAAAGGAAATCGCCTTCAATAATATGTTTACGGGCTTCCTGCATGAGCCAGGTGTAAAACGCGAGGTTATGCACCGATGCAATCTGCAACCCCAGGATTTCATTCGTGTTGATAAGGTGCCGCAGGTAAGCTTTGCTGTAGAGGGTATCTACGTATGAGGCACCCGCCTCTTCGATGGGAGAGAAATCCTCTTTCCACCGTTCATTCCGCATGTTCAGGATGCCGTTTTTTGTAAAAATCTGTCCGTTTCGTCCGTTTCGAGTTGGCATGATGCAATCAAACATGTCTACACCTCGCTCTATACCCTCCAGAAGATTGGCCGGAGTGCCAACTCCCATCAGATAACGCGGTTTGTCCTTGGGCAGAATCTCGTTGACCAGCTCCACCATTTCGTACATTTTTTCCGTGGGCTCGCCTACAGCCAGTCCACCAATGGCATTTCCCTCTGCCTGGAACGAAGCGACATTTTCTGCCGCGCGGCGACGAAGGTCGGGATACACACATCCTTGCACAATGGGAAACAACGTTTGTCTGTAGCCATAAGGACATTCGGTTCCGTCGAACCTGTCCATGCATCTTTTCAGCCATCGCTCGGTGAGCTCGAGCGACTTTTTCGCATAATCGTAATCGGCATCGCCGGGCGTACATTCGTCAAAAGCCATCACGATGTCTGCGCCAATTATGCGCTGGATGTCCACCACTTTCTCCGGCGTGAAAAAGTGCTTGGAACCGTCGATGTGTGAGCGAAATTCGGCTCCCTCTTCCGTTAACTTTCGGTTCTCGGCAAGTGAAAATACCTGAAAGCCACCGCTATCTGTCAGGATAGGCCTCCCCCAGCTATTGAACTTATGCAGTCCTCCGGCACGTTGTATAATGCCCAATCCCGGTCGCAGGTAAAGGTGATAGGTGTTCCCCAGGATAATTTGGGCGTTGATGTCGTCTTTCAACTCAGTCATCTGCACCGCTTTAACACTGCCCACAGTGCCTACAGGCATAAATACGGGCGTTTCAATCTGCCCGTGGTCGGTCGTAATCAATCCTGCTCGCGCATGCGAGAATGAGTCGGTGTGTTGCAGTTCAAATTTCAAAACGATACAATTCTTTTGATCCTGTCGGATATTGGCAGTATCCGTAGTCCATTTTTATTATTTGAACGCAAAGATAAGCATTCTGCTCTCACAATCTTAGCAGTTGTGGATTAAAAATAGTTAGCCTACATGTCAGATGAGTCTTTACCCGAAGCCAAGACCTGAATTTTCCGGCCTTATTCTTGGAAATTCGGGCAAAAATGTTATCTTTGTAACTACCGGACTGAATCTTTCTACTACTGGAAATCCATCCTCCATTCAGAAATTAGTGCCGGGTTGCCAAAAGGCAGACTACCGGCAGTTACTGATTCGCTTCTCCGTGAATGGACAAAAAACGGAAACTGTGTTCACCGCCTGCGGTTAATGCAATGAACAATACATCATTGGCGAGCTCTTGCGGGAATGAGCAAATTCAATCAATCGTAACAATTAATAAAAACAACAAGAAAATGAAAATTGCATACATTGGAACATATCCTCCCAGGCAATGCGGGATTGGTACATTCACAGAAAACCTGTGTAAATCGATAGCCCTGAACGTAGGGCTGGATACAAAAGCTCACGCCAGCGTGATAGCCATTAACGATTCCAACTCGTTGCTGGAATATGACTATCCGCCTGAAGTTAAGTTCATTGTCCGGCAAAACTACCGGGAGGAATATATCAATGCTGCGGAACAGATCAACCTGAGCAATTCCCAGGCTTGTATCCTCAATCACGAATTTGGAATCTTTGGCGGAGAGTCGGGATTGTATATCCTTTCCCTGACAGACCGGCTAAATATCCCACTTATCGTAGTTTTTCATACCGTCTTGAAAGAACCCTCTTTTCTGCAAAAAAACATCATCCGGAAAATCAACGATTCAGCTGCCAGAATAGTAGTGATGAGTAACAAGGCAGTGGATTTGCTGACCGGTGTCTACGGTATACCGTCACACAAAATTGAGGTCATAGAGCATGGCGTACCGGATTATCTGGACGTTTCGCACGACGCGATTAAGAAAGAGTACAACCTGAGCGACCGGAACGTGTTGCTTACGTTTGGTTTTTTAGGAAGAAACAAAGGCATAGAGACCGTGATCAATGCGTTGCCTTCAGTAGTGGAAAAACACCCGTCGCTGCTTTACATCGTTTTGGGGGCCACTCATCCCAACATCTTGAAGTATTCGGGCGAAGAGTATCGGAATTACTTAAGCAAATTGGTGCGGGACCTCAAGTTGCAGGATAACGTGATTTTTCTCAAGTCCTTCGTTACGGAAGATGTCCTTTTTGAATACCTGAGGGCCTGTGATATCTACGTAACTCCTTACAACAACAAAGAGCAGATCACAAGCGGGACACTGGCTTACGCCGTGGGAGCAGGTGCCGCTGTGCTGTCCACTCCGTACTGGCATGCCGAGGAATTATTGGCAGACGGGCGCGGGCGTTTGTTTGATTTCAAAAATCCGGAACAATTGTCGGATATTTTGAACGACTTGCTTGATCACCCCGAAAAGATGAAAGCATTGAGGAAGAAAGCATTTAATTACGGAAAGCAATTACGCTGGCCAACAATCGGGAAACGTTATCTCGGATTGCTTAACGCAGTGAAAAATACTCCCTTGACGGCAAAGAAACCCCGGAAATCTTTCATCGAATGGGAGCTTTTACCGGAATTTACCTTAGACCACGTGAAAAGGCTGACCGATGATACGGGTATCGTGCAGCATGCCCGTTACGGTATCCCTAACCTAAAAGAAGGCTATTGCCTGGACGACAATGCACGTGCGCTGTTGATGTCGCTGATGGCTTACGGACAAAACAAAGACCCGTTTGCGTTGGATGCCATGCGTATTTATCTCAGCTATATCCAATACATGCAGACGGAACAGGGTAAATTCCGTAACTTTCTCAGTTTTAGGCGGGACTTCCTGGATAAGGAGGGAAGCGAAGATTCTTTCGGAAGAACGATCTGGGCGCTCGGATACCTGCTGTATGCTTCTCCAAACATCGCTTACAGGGAGTTTGGCAAAGAACTGTTTGACAATTCGCGGAAACATTTCTCCGGCCTCGAACATTTACGTGGCATTGCCGACACCGTCATCGGTATAAGCTATTATTTGAGGAGTTTCCCTGGCGATGAATCGTTGCTGCGCGTGATGAAGAAATTGGCCACCAAGCTTACCGATGCTTATTTCGGGAATCGAACCGAAGAATGGCAATGGTTTGAGCCGGCTCTCACGTATGACAACGCCGTCCTGCCGTTGAGCCTTTTTCATGCGACAGAGATTTCGGATGATGCGGTTTTCAAGGAGGTTGCCTTGAAAACGACTGCATTCTTGGAAGAGGCTACGTTGAATAAAGGATATCTTTCGCCCATAGGGAGCTACGGCTGGTATACGAGAGGTGGGGAACGAGCGATGTTCGATCAGCAGGCCATCGATGTCATGGGCAATGTGCAGTTGTATTTTCAAGCGTTTAACGTTACCCGGGAATCGGAGTACTTCCAAAAAATGTTTCAATCGTTCCTGTGGTTTTTGGGTGAAAACGACTTGCGCGTACCGCTCTATGATTATGAAACGGGGGGATGTTGTGACGGACTTAAAAAGGACGGTGTGAATCGAAATCAGGGTGCTGAAAGTACATTGGCCTACCTTATCTCCCACCTGACCGTTTTAAAAGCATGGGAGTTCGAATCATGAGAATAGCCGTTCTTGCTCCCGTCGCCTGGAGAACGCCACCCCGAAAATATGGGCCTTGGGAACAGGTTGCTTCAACCATTACTGAAGAGCTGGTGAAAAGAGGATTTGATGTGACGCTTTTTGCAACCGGTGATTCCATCACCGGAGGAAAACTGTCGTATACCTGTTCCCAAGGGTATGAGGAAGATAAAAATTGTGATCCGAAAGTAGCTGAATGTCTGCACATCAGCTCCCTGATGGAGCGTGCCGGTGAGTTTGACATTATTCATAATCACTTTGATTTTCTCCCCCTGACCTATTCAAGATTGATTAAAACTTCCGTGGTGACTACCATACACGGTTTTTCATCACCCAAAATTGTACCTGTGTACCAACGATACAACGACATCAATCACTACGTGTCCATCAGTTACGCCAATCGCTGCGAGCACCTCAGCTATATTGCCAATGTGTATAACGGGATCAATCCCCGCGATTTTACGTTCCGTCCGGCTGTGGGATATTATCTGTTGTATTTCGGCCGTATTCATCCCGACAAGGGTACGCGCGAGGCAATTGAGATTGCGTTGAAAGCAAAAATGAGGCTGATCATTGCCGGGTATATCCAGGATGACGATTACTATGACCGGGAGGTACATCCCTTTGTTGATGGCCGGCAGGTAACCTACGTGGGAAATGTCGGTCCTGTCCAACGGGATAAACTGCTGGGTGAGGCCTACGCGATGCTCCATCCGATTAACTTTGAGGAGCCATTCGGGTTGAGCGTTGCCGAGAGTATGTTCTGCGGTACGCCGGTTATCGCTTTTAATAAAGGATCGATGGAGGAGCTGATCGAACACGGTAGAACCGGATTCCTGGTACACAACGTGGACGAAGCCCTGTCGGTTTTGCCCCGGGCCGGAGAGCTTGACCGCAACCATTGCAGGCAACACGCCTTGTCGAGATTCTCGATAGAAAAAACTGTCGACGATTACCTGGAAGTATACGAAAAAGTCCTCTCACTGCAACGGTGTCACGTCCCTTAATGGGTTGCTATCTAAACACGAGCGAAACTTGAATCAATTGTTCAAGATCTTGTTCAATAAGTTGCGGACATTGACCGTCATGAATCCCGAACCGGTGTCCGACAATCCGTAGGGAACGATCAATTCATCGTTGTGGATGATGGCCCCGCAGGAATAGACCACATTGGGTACATACCCCTCCCTCTCTTCGTCGTTAGGAACAAGAAGAGGGTCCCTGAGTCTTCCGATCTCTTTTGTAGGGTTGTCCAAGTCGAGGAGGGTGGCACCTAAGGAATACTGACGCATGGGTCCGACGCCGTGTGTAATCACCAGCCAGCCCTCGGCGGTCTCAATTGGGGCGCCGCAGTTTCCGATCTGAATAAACTCCCAGGGGTATTTCGGTTCCTGTATTTTTACCGGTTCCGGCCATACATTTATGTTTTCGGAGAAAGCGATATAGCTGCTTATTCCGTCGATCCTGGATAGCATAGCATATTTCCCTTTGATTTTTCGGGGAAACAATGCCAGGTTTTTATTCTGTGTCCCGTCGCCGTGAAGCGGCTTTATCTCAAACGTATAAAAATCCCTGGTCACGATAAGTTTCTGTAGGGCAGCATAGCCATCGTAAGCGCTGTATGTGGCGTAGTAGGTGGTTTCGCCGTTGTCGTCAGTAAACTTTACAAAGCGGGCATCCTCGATTCCTTTCCGTTCGGTGTAAGAGGTCGGGAATATTACGCGTTCCGATATATGCGTATCACGCGAGAAATGTATGGTGTAGTGCGAATCCGCCAACCAAATTATTTGCTTGACGGAACGCTGTACCTCCTCTTCCAGGTTGCTGTTGTTTGCCAAATATTCATAAACCGATTTCAGGAGCTCCCCGTAGATAAACTTGTCAGCTAAAGAATCCATGACCGGTTTTATGACGAGTTCATCAACTCCCATTTCGTGAAGCTTCGCCTGAAAGCTCTTTTTTTCGTAGATGTGTCTTTTGGTTACTTCAGCACTGTCAACGTGATACCCCGCTTTTTCGAACTCCAGCTCTCCCCGATGATTAATCACACCGGTTTGGAACACAATGCTCGAGATGTGTCCTTCTCCGGTTGCACGAAAGCTGACAATAATTCGTTTTGACCCTTCACACAGGCCGGTTTGATCTGGAGATTCAACAATTGAAGGATTGAAAAAAGCCGCTGAGCTGATGGAATATTCCATGGAAAAATAGGAGCCGATCAGCAATTTCTTTACCATGCTGATCTGCTCCGGTTCAGTGAGTGTGTTGGCGACAATTCCCATCGCTTTGCTGTATTGCTTGATGAATTTGTGTGTCAGGTTACGGTGCCGTTTGGAGAACTCTCTCAACGTGTACATCAATGTCTTGTCCGCTTCGCTTTCATCCATTTCCAATACCTTTGTTATCAAAGCGCTTGTCCGTTCCTCTCCCAAATCCAGAAAACGGATGATCACTTGTTTGTAATTGGAATAAAACTTATTGGGTAAGCGGTTGATAATAATTTTCATACGATGTAGTATTTTAAAGAATGGGCAGGGGTTATTCTTCGGAATAGGACCCTGAAACAAACATACATCAATAAAAAGAGATATTCAAATTTCAACGCATAAAATTTTTTCGACTTATCCGAAAATAAAGTGCTATTTTTGTACCGTGCTTTAATATTAATCACAGCAAAAAAACGTTGTAACATGATGCAAAGAAAACCCGATTGGCTTAAGGTCGAGCTCCCTCAAGGGAAGCAATACCTCGATATAAAGGAAGTTATCGCAAGAAATAAACTCCACACCATTTGTGTAAGCGGAAAGTGTCCGAACCTGGCGGAATGCTGGGGAAACGGAACAGCCACGTTTATGATTCTGGGAGAGATATGTACCCGCTCCTGTGGGTTTTGTGCTACAAAAACCGGAAAGCCGTTGCCGGTTGACTGGGATGAATTGGACCGGCTGGCCGACACGATATCCAGAATGAACCTGAGACATTGCGTAATAACCAGTGTTGACAGGGATGACCTGAGGGATTACGGTGCGGAGTTCTGGGCGGAAACCATCCGGTACGTAAAGAAAAAGAATCCGGGAATAACCCTGGAAACACTGATTCCCGATTTTCTGGGCAAGGCAGAGCTTATTCATAAAGTCATCGATGCGGGTCCGGAGATAATCTCGCACAATATGGAAACCGTACGCAGGCTTACGCCACTGGTTCGAAGCCGCGCGAAATACGACATAAGCCTGAAAACCATTGAAACGGTTGCGAAAAGCAACAAAAGCAAACCCAAGTCGGGTATCATGGTCGGCTTGGGAGAAACTCCCGAAGAGGTGATTCAAACCATGGATGACCTGAGGGGTGTCGGATGCAAAGTGTTGACGATTGGACAGTATCTTCAGCCTACACGCAAGCACCTCCCGGTGAGTGAGTTTATAGCTCCCGATCAGTTTAAGGAGTACAAGAGAATGGGATTGGAAAAAGGATTTGAGATTGTGGAAAGTGGCCCGCTGGTACGTTCTTCCTACCGGGCTGAAAGACACGTATGAACAGCAGAAAAGTCAACTTTCAACATCTTGGCCGCATCCGTTACAAAGAGGCCTGGGATCTGCAGGAGGAGATGTTTCAATCGCTGGTGAATGCAAAAATTCATCACGCCCAGCCAAAAAAGCAGTACCTGCTTTTTTGCGAACACGAGCCGGTGTATACTCTCGGAAAAAGCGGCAACAGGCATAATCTCCTTATTGCCGAACGGGTGTGCAAAAGCAAGAATATCGATTTCTATCCCGTCGACCGCGGAGGTGACATTACTTATCACGGTCCGGGACAGCTGGTGGCTTACCCCATTATCGATATGGAAGAGTTTCGTGTCGGTGTTAAGGCATACGTTCACAAGCTGGAAGACGTGGTTATTCAAACCCTTCGATCATATGGTATTGCCGCAGGGAAAGACGAAAAAGCCATGGGGGTCTGGGTCGATACAACAGACCCCGCCAAAGCCCGTAAGATCTGCGCCATGGGTGTGCGTGTCAGCCGGTTTGTAACCATGCACGGCCTGGCACTCAATGTAAACACCGACCTGGAGTACTTCAACTACATCAATCCCTGCGGGTTTACAGACAGGGGCGTAACATCCATGCAGAGAGAGTTGGGTAGGGAGATGGATTTCCGGGAGGTTTCGGACAGGCTGAGAACGGCGTTTGCGAATCTGTTTGGGATGGAATTTTCCGAGCCGGATTTATCCCATCCAATTCCCTATCCTTAAACATTTTTAACGGCTAAATCGGCCATAACGTTTTAACATTTCCTATTTTTGTGTTTCGAAAGCCGAAGAACCCAGTTAGGGGTAGCGGATATTATGAAAATCCGGATTTTCAGACATCCCTTTCAGCACCGCAAATTTAAACAGATTACAATATGAATCAAGTGATTGATATCAAGGAATTAAACGAGAGAATTGAGCAGAAAAGCGCTTTTACCCAAACCCTGTTTGCCGGTATGGATAAAGTGATTGTGGGACAGAAGCACCTGGTGGAGTCGCTTTTAATCGGATTGTTGTCCGACGGACATATCCTGCTTGAAGGTGTGCCCGGATTGGCAAAAACATTGGCCATAAAATCCTTGGCTCAACTGATTGAGGCAAAATACAATCGCGTGCAGTTTACACCCGACCTGCTGCCGGCCGATGTTATCGGGACCATGATATACAGCCCGCGTAACGAAGAGTTTCAGGTAAAGCACGGTCCGGTTTTTGCCAACTTTGTATTGGCCGACGAAATAAACCGTGCGCCCGCCAAGGTTCAGAGTGCGCTGCTCGAAGCCATGCAGGAACGCCAGGTCACGATCGGTGAAAAAACCTATAAGTTGCCTAATCCCTTTTTGGTGATGGCCACGCAAAACCCGATCGAACAAGAAGGGACCTATCCGTTGCCCGAAGCTCAGGTGGACCGCTTCATGCTGAAGGTGGTCATCGGGTATCCGACCCAGGAGGAAGAGAAACGCATCATCCGTCAGAATATCTTTGAGCCGGTAACCATCGACAAGCCGGTAGTCTCTGCCGAAGAGATTCTGGAAGCCCGGAAAGTAGTGCGCGATGTCTATATTGATGAAAAAATCGAACGGTACATAATTGATATTGTGTTTGCTACCCGTTTCCCCGATCAATTTGGCTTAAAAGGCATGAGGGAGATGATCGGGTTCGGTGCTTCACCGCGTGCGTCCATCAACCTGGCACTGGCCGCCCGCACGTTTGCGTTTATCAAGCGACGCGGCTACGTAATTCCCGAGGATATCCGTGCCGTTTGTCACGATGTGCTTCGCCACCGTATCGGACTCACTTACGAAGCAGAAGCCAACAACCTGACATCGGAAGAGATCATCAGCGAAATCCTGAACAAGGTCGAAGTACCTTAATTTAGGTCCGGACGTTGTGGCGGGGTGTAAGGCCGCGCAAGTGTCTCGAAAAAAGGGAATAAATGGAAACCAGCGAATTACTAAAAAAGGTACGGCATATTGAAATAAAAGCACGTGGGTTGTCTCGGAACATTTTCGCGGGGCAATACCATTCTGCTTTTAAAGGGCGCGGTATGGCATTTTCCGAAGTTCGCGAATACCAGTACGGCGATGATATGCGCGATATTGACTGGAACGTGACTGCCCGGTATAACCGTCCGTACGTGAAAATTTTCGAAGAGGAGCGGGAGCTTACCGTGATGTTGCTTATTGATGTGTCGGAAAGCCTTGGTTTTGGTTCGTCGGAGAAGATCAAGCGTGATACGGTAGCCGAAATTGCGGCAACCTTGGCGTTTTCAGCCATTCAGAACAACGACAAGATCGGTGTCATCTTTTTTTCCGATAAGGTGGAAAAATTTATTCCGCCTAAAAAAGGGAGGAAGCACATCCTTTTCATTATCCGTGAGATTCTGGGCTTTGAACCCGAAAGCAGCGGTACCGACATCAACCTGGCGTTGCGTTATATGACCAACGCCATCAAGAAACGCTGCACCACGTTTTTGATCTCCGACTTTATTGACACGGGCGATTACAAGCCTGCGCTGCGTATTGCCAACCGCAAACACGACATAGTGGCTATTCAGGTTTACGATAAACTCAGCACACGGTTGCCTTCACTGGGACTGATGAAAGTGAAGGATCCCGAATCGGGAGGAGAGATGTGGATAGATACCTCATCCAGAAACGTTAGGAACGATTACGCAAAATGGTGGCTGGACCGTCAGGCTGAGATGATGCTCACGTTCAAACAGAGCAGCGTGGATAACGTATCCGTGTCGACGGAGGATGACTATGCAAAAGCGTTATTGCTGTTGTTTCAAAGAAGAAGATAAGGTAAGAAGTTGGAATTTAGAAGAAATCGAGAAGTGGGAAATAAGGTTCTGTATATACTGTTGCCGTTGTTTTTGCTGATAAGCATTACTCACCAGTCTTTTGCGCAACGCGCATCGGTACAGGCAAGCGTTCAGCCGGCCGAAATTCAGATTGGCGAGCAGGCGCTTATCAACCTGAAGGTTATCGCTCCCAAAGATAAAATCGTTCAGTTTCCCGTTTATCAGAAAGAGATCATTCCCGGACTGGAAGTGTTAACCATGCTCCCGCCCGATACCGTTATCGAGAACAACGTGGCCACCATGAATTTCAAATACGTGGTGACGTCGTTCGACTCCACGTTGTACTATATTCCCAACATGCCCGTTTTCGATGGAACCGACACCCTCTATTCCAACTCTTTCGGGCTGAAAGTGACATCGCCCGTGCTGAAGGATTCCACCGTAGCATACCTGGAAAAAATGAATACGGGACAAACCGATTCCATCGATTTCAGGCAACTTCAGCTTAACGACATAAAGCCGGTTCAAAAGCCGGCATTCGTATGGACGGATTATCTCTGGATTCTGTGGATAGTGCTCGGCATCATCCTGCTTCTGCTGCTGATTGGCCTGATCATTGTCCTTGTACTCCGGAAAAAGAATAAGGGTTATTTCTTCACCCCGCCTCAAGTGTTGCCGCCGCACGTCCGTGCTCTTCAGGAACTGGATAAGCTTAAGGCCGGGAAGATCTGGCAGCAGGACCGGGAAAAAGAGTATTATACGAAAATCACCGATATCCTCCGGATCTATATGTTTGAGCGTTACAGGATAAATGCCATGGAGATGACCTCGGGCGAAATCCTGGCGGAAATAAGAAAAAGGTTGGACGAGGATTCCGTATACAATAACCTGGTTCAAATCCTTTCGGTGGCCGACAGGGTGAAGTTCGCGAAACACAAACCCTACATGGATGAGAACGACTTAAGCTTGATAAATGCCTATTTCTTCGTCAATCAGACGCGCGAACCCGACCCGATTCCCGATAAAAAGGAACAGGAGAAACTAAAGGAAGAAATTGAAAAAGAATGAATAACGGACAAACAAGAGTGAACAATTTATAGGTTAAAAGACAAAATATGCAATTCGCCAACCCTACATACCTCTATTTATTGTTGATACTGATTCCGCTGATCGCGTGGTACATCGTACGCATGTCCAAAACACAGGCGTCATTCAAGTTGGCTTCTACCAACGCTTTCAAGAGCAAGAACAGGGGATTTAAAACATACCTGCGTCACCTGCCGTTTGCATTGAGGATGATAGCGGTTGGGCTGATAATTGTTGTCGTCGCGCGCCCGCAGGCAGTGGATAGCTGGGAAGAGTCCGAGACACAAGGAATCGATATTGTTATGGCTCTTGACGTGTCGGGCTCGATGCTGGCGCAGGATTTACAACCTAACCGGCTGGAAGCCGCTAAAAAAGTGGCTGCCGAATTTATCACCGACCGGAAGAACGATAACATCGGACTGGTGATTTTTGCTGGAGAAAGCTTTACTCAATGTCCCATGACCACCGATCATAAGGTGTTGCTCAACCTGCTGAACGGTATCGATTTCGGGCTTATCGAAGACGGAACGGCTATTGGACTGGGGTTGGCAAACGCCGTGAACCGGTTGAAAGACAGTGAATCCAGATCGAAAGTGGTGATCTTGCTGACCGACGGCTCCAATAATCGCGGGCAGATTGCACCGCTTACTGCCGCCGATCTGGCTCAATCGTACGGCATACGCGTTTATACCATTGGTGCAGGAACAAAAGGAATGGCGCCAACACCGGTGCAAACGCCTTTTGGGATGCGACTACAAAACATGCCGGTGGACATCGACGAAAAAACATTGACAGAAATTGCCTCCCTGACCGGAGGAAAATATTTCCGGGCGGAAGACAACGAAAGTTTAAGCAACATATACAACGAAATTGATGAACTGGAAAAATACCTCATCAGCGTGCAGAATGTTACCCGAAAGCAGGAATTGTTCCTGCCATTTGCACTGCTTGCCCTGGGATTGATTTTGGTGGAACTGATTCTGAGAAGGACCTGGTTGAGGAATATACCGTAGAAGCGGTGCGTTAAGAGAATAAAAAAGAAATGTTTAGATTCGAGAATCCGGAATACCTGTACTTGTTTATCGCCATGCCTTTTTTGGTGGCGCTTTACATTTACCTGAACGTCAGAAAACGAAACGACGTGAAGAGGCTCGGCATGCTTTCTACTGTAAAAAGAATGATGCCCGAGCTGTCGCTCAAGCGCTCCTACCTGAAGTTCTGGCTGATTTTTGCAGCGCTTTGCACGGGAATTTTTATGATTGCCCGGCCACAATTTGGGACTAAGGTCGAAAATGTTGAAAAGGAGGGGATTGAGCTGGTAATTGCCATAGACGTTTCCAATTCCATGCTGGCGCGCGATGTTTCTCCCGACAGGTTGTCGCGGGCCAAACAGATCTTGTCGAGAATCATTGATGTTCGTAAAAACGACAAGGTGGCACTCATCGTCTTTGCGGGAGAAGCTTACGTACAAATGCCGCTGACTTCCGATACGCAGTCGGCAAAACTGTTTCTCAATACCATTGACCCGAGCCTGGTCCCCGTTCAGGGGACGGCTATTGCTGAGGCTATAACGTTGGGAGTAAGTTCTTTTTCGGGCGACCGGGATGTGGACAAAGCGATGATTCTTATCACCGATGGCGAAGACCACGAAGGAAACGCCAACGATGCAGCCAAACAGGCTTCAGATGCCGGAATTATGATAAACGTTCTCGGGATTGGGTCGGTGGAAGGAACGCCTGTGCCGGAGTCGGAACAAAGCAACAATTACAGGACAGACAGCGAAGGGAAAGTGGTTGTCTCGAGGCTGAACGAGCAAATGGCACAGGAGATTGCCCAGAACGGAAAAGGACTGTATGTACAGGCAGATAATTCCAATACCGCCATACGGGCTTTGGAGACAGAGTTGAATGAGCTGGAAACCAAAAAAACAGCCAGCCTTTCCTACTCGGAATATGACGAGAAATTTCCGTTCTTTGCCTGGATATTATTGATCATTTTGATTGTCGAATTCCTGATATACGACAAGAAAAATCCGTTGTTTAAAAACATTCGCTTATTCAGATGAAGTCAAACGTATTGAAATACATTATTTTATTGTTGATGGTCGCTTTTACGCTACCGCTATCGGCTCAGAAAGAGGTGCGAAAAAATGTGCGGAAAGGCAACAAAGCATACCAGCAGCAAAAATTTTCGGAGGCATTTGCGTTTTACAACGATGCCCTGACCGAAAATCCGTCGTCGCCCGAAGCAAATTACAACACAGGAAATACGTTGTATCGGCAGAAAGAGTGGGACAAGTCCGTGGAGAGCTACCGTCAGTACCTGGCCTTGGAAAAGGAGGAGCCGAAAAAAATGTCGGCTGCCTGGCACAACATCGGAAATTCGTTGCTGCAAAAAAAAGAACTGGAGAAGTCGATGGAAGCCTACAAAATGGCCCTTCGCATCAATCCCGAAGATGAGGAAACACGGTATAACCTGGCGGTTGTTCAGAAAATGATACAAGACCAACAGCAGGACCAACAACAGGACCAGCAACAGGACCAACAACAAAATCAGGACCAGCAACAAAATCAGGACCAGCAACAACAGGATCAACCGCAAAAGCCGGAAGAACCGCAGGAGCCCGAACAGATGTCGCGCGACAATGCCCGTCAGTTATTGCAAGCAATTGAACAGGACGAAAAAGAAACGCAGGAGAAAGTCAACAAGATAAAAGCAGAGGAGCGAAAACAAAAGGCCGAAGAGAACAGGCGAAGAAACAGAGACTGGTAATGCAAATAAATTTACAAATGACGATTTTAGATTTTCAACGTTGATGAAATATTGTTTAGGAAAATATAGGGTGATATTTCTTATTCTGGCATTACTCCCGGCCGGAACAGCCGCACTTCAGTCACAGGTGACATTCCGTGCATCGGCCCCCAACGGAGTAGTGAAAGGAGAACAATTCCGGTTGAGCTACACGCTCAATCAGGAGGGTAAAGAGCTCCGTTTGCCCGATCTGAAAGGGTTCGAAGTCCTTTTCGGTCCATCCACGTCACGGAGCTTCAGCCAGAGTACGGTCAACGGAAAAACTACTTCCGAAAGTTCAGTAACGTACACGTATATCCTGGTGGCTCCAGAGGAAGGAACTTTTACCATCGAGCCGGCTTCCATCACCGTAAATGGGAGCAACTACCGGTCCAATTCACTGACTGTAAAAGTACTTCCTCCCGATAAAGCAGCCGAAAACCGCCAGGGCGGAGATTCGGGTGGGGCTGGCTCTTCACCTGCAGCCGCTACCGTAAACGCTAACGATGCCTTTATCCGAGCCATTGTATCGAAGAACGACGTTTACGAGCAAGAAGGGTTTACCGTTACTTTCCGGTTATATACCACGCTCAACATCACAAACTTAGGGAAGATAGAGTTTCCCGAGTTTGAAGGGTTTATGGTTGAGGAAGTGGCGATAGCATCTAACCAGCAACTCCAGATGGAGCGATACAACGGACGGAACTATTATACCGCTGACTTAAAGAAGACGCTTTTGTTTCCCCAACGATCCGGCAAAATTACCATTCCGTCGGGAAGGCTGGAAATGGTGTTCTCGGTTCCATCCGGAAAAAGGGTATCTACCTTTTTCGGTACACAGGAAGTGATGGCTGATGTTAAAAAAGCACTGGTCACCAATCCGCTGACGGTGAACGTGAAACCGTTACCCGATGGAAAGCCGTTGAACTTTTCCAACGCTGTAGGGACGTTTACCTTTACTCCTTCCATCAGTACGCAACAAACCCGGGCAAACGAGCCGGTTACCGTTTCGATCGAAATATCGGGAACAGGCAACATGAAGCTTATTCAGAATCCTGATGTAAAATTTCCTACCAACTTTGAGGTTTACGATCCGACTGTAACCAATAACTTCCAGGTTACCACCAACGGGTTGACCGGATCCCGGAAAATTGAATACCTTGCCATTCCCAGATACGAAGGAAGCTACGACGTTCCGCCTGTCGAGTTTTCCTATTTCGACCTGAATACCCATTCCTATAAAACCTTGAAATCGTCCGGATATAGTTTGCAAATAGCTAAGGGAGATCCTGGGAAAGCGTCGGCAAGCAGCTACGTAAACCAACAGAATGTACGGGTCGAACAGGACATCCGGTTTTTAAAGACCGGAGAGCCGCAATATCAATACAAGAACAGTTTCTTTGCCGGATCGCCCGGATACTGGTTGTGGTACTTGATCCCGCTTGTAGCGCTAATCCTATTTTACCTCTTTAACCGGAAAATGGCCAGAGAGAACGCCGATGTGGCGCGGATGAGAACAAAAAAAGCGAACAAAATGGCCATCCGAAGACTTAAAATGGCGGAAAAATTCCTGAAAGGGCACAATAAAGAGAAATTCTACGATGAGGTGTTGCGTGCACTTTGGGGCTATTTTAGCGATAAGCTGTCCATTCCCGTGGCAAACTTAACCAAGGATAACATCGAAAAAGAGTTGTCCGACTATGGGGTGGACACTGAGTTAACCGGGAAGTTTATGCAGATACTTAATGCTTGCGAGTTTGCACGTTACGCACCGGCAGAAAGCGATACGGCTATGGATAAGTTGTATAACGAGACCGTTGACGCAATTGGAAAAATGGAGAGCAAACTAAAAAGAAAGTGATATGCAAACGATCAAAAATAGATTGACCCTGATTTTGTTTCTTTGTGCCACTGTATCTTTTGCACAAAGTACCGTGGAATCGGCATCCGAGGCGTATCGGAGTGAAGATTACAAGAGGAGCATTCAGTTGTATGAACAGGTAGTGGCTCAACAATTATCGGAGGGAAAAGAGTCGGCAGAGATTTACTACAACCTGGGAAACGCTTATTTCAGAAACGGTGAAACGGCAAAAGCTATTCTGAACTACGAACGCGCCTTACTCCTTAATCCGGGCGATAGCGATATTCGCCACAACCTCCGGTTTGCTCGTACCCGCATCGAGGACAAGATCGACACGTCCGAAAGCTTTTTCCTGACAACCTGGGTCAACCGCTTTAAAAACCTGTTTAACTCCAACGCGTGGGCAACCATTGCCATTGCACTCTTTGTTGCTTTTCTCTCCTGCGTTGCGGCGTTTCTTTTTGTACGAAGAGTCTGGATCAGAAAAACGGCGTTTTATGCTGGCATCGTAATTTTTGTCTTTCTGCTTGTGGCCAACGTGTTTGCTTTCGGACAGAAGAACAGTCGCATACGCCGCAACACCGGGATCGTGATGGCTGCATCCGCATCCATCATGGCTTCGCCCGATGCCAACAGCCAGGAGCTTTTCCGCCTGCACGAAGGAACCAAGGTCAAGCTCAATAAAACCGATGGAAATTGGATAGAAATAGAGATTGCCAACGGTAGTGTAGGCTGGACATCGAAAGAAAACGTAGAGGTAATATGAAAGAAGCGGTTGAAAACCTTTTACCGGCAGAACGGGATCTTTTTTTTGCTTTGAACGGCAGCGATTCAGTTTTTCTGGACCAATTCTTCTGGACTTTTACCGGCCGGTTCGTTTGGGTACCGTTGCTGTTGTTTCTTGTGGTCATGTTTTTCTACCGGTCGCCGCGAAGGGAAGGTGTTCTGGCAACCGTTTTTCTTGTTTTGCTGTTTGCCTTGTGCGACCAGGTTTCTTCGGGGTTGTTCAAGCCCTTTTTTGAACGATTCCGTCCCACGCACCATCCCGATTTCAGGGAGTTGGTAGATACCGTTAACAACTACCGGGGCGGAAGATTTGGATTTATATCCGGGCATGCCACCAACAGTTTTGGCTTGGCTGTCTTCTTTTCGCTTGTTTTCAGGAACCGGTGGGTTACCCTGCCTGTCTTCGCCTGGGCGATCCTCAACAGCTATTCGAGAATCTACCTGGGCGTACATTTTGTTTCCGATATTGTTGCCGGAGCCATTATCGGATCGTTGCTTGCCTGGATGCTATACGAGCTTTATGTATGGGTAAGGATCCGCTGCTTCCATGTTCCGGTTTCTGAAAGCCGGTTGTCTGCCTATCCTGCGAAAAGCAGCAGGATCGCCGGCATCCTGTTTGCGATCTATATACTTTTAATACTATTTTTTAGCCCTTTTTTAGCAACTTTACCACATTGAAGTTTGTTTAGAGGATACGAAGTAACATTTTCGTCATTTTTTTGACGAAAATAATTGGCGTTATCTGAAATATTGTGTAAGTTTAGGGCATAATTCACTAACGAGATTTATCAATCATAAAAATTAAGTAACCATGGCAAGAACTCTCACTTTTAACGAATTAAGAGCATTGAAAGACAAGCTCCCTGACGGTAGTATCCACCGGATAGCTGAGGAATTGGGACTAAAACCCGAAACGGTAAGAAACTATTTTGGTGGATACAACTACAAAGAAGGCAAAAGTATCGGTGTTCATATCGAGCCCGGTCCCGATGGCGGTATAGTTGTTTTAGATGACTCTACTATATTCGATAAAGCGTTGTCCATATTGGGACTTGAGGATTATCCCGTCTATCAGGCAGAACCTGTTGAGGAAGAGGATAATCTCTAATCCATCCTGAGAGATGAAGCCCAATATTTGATGGATTACAGGCAAATATTGGGTTTTTTCTTTTGATAGCTATAACCATTTTAACGACAAGAACATGGAAAAAGACGATAAAAAATCAGGTAATCCTGAAGAGAAGCTGGTAACGGTTGCGATTCACTCTTACGAAAAAGCGGTCATCCTGAAGTCGATCCTTGAGTCGGAAGGAATTCCTGCTGTTATTCACGGTGTGAGCATTATTCAACCTGCCGTTCCGGGGAACGTCCGTGTCAGGATAAACGAAAGTGATCTGCCCAGGGCACTTACCGTCATTGAGCAGGTCGATTTCACTTCTAACGTTGAGTCGGAGGATGATCTCGAAAAAGTGAAAGTTAAAAACGAGGTATTGATCCCGGTGGATTTTTCGAACTATACCTTGAAAACCTGTGAGTTTGGGTTTAACCTTGCGTTTGATATCGGTTGTGAAGTAAAATTGGTCCACTCTTTCTTCACCCCCTATTATCCGATGGCCATACCTTTCGGGGATTCTTTCTCGGTCCAGACCTCCGATAAGGATCTCTATAAAGACATCCGGAACAGGATGGAGTCGGAAATGAACAGGCTGGTCAAAAACATCCGTGAGAGAATTGCCAACAAAGAGTTTCCCGATGTCAAGTTCACCTACATGCTGATGGAAGGCCTTCCCGAAGAAGAGATCATCTCCTATTCCAAAAAACAACGTCCGCGGGCTATTGTCATGGGTACCCGGGGAAGCAATGCAAAAGACCTTGACCTGATTGGCAGTGTCACTGCTGAAGTGATTGACGGCTGCAGGACGCCGATTTTTGCCATTCCCGAAAACTCAAAGGACCAGGATATCTCTCAGATGAAAAACATCCTGTTCCTGACCAACTTCAGGGAGCGTGAGTTTAAGGCTTTCGATGTTATGATGGGTTTTATAAAACCTTATCCCATCAAAGTGTATTTAGCACATATGGCCAGGAAAGAGGACATGTGGGATGAAATCAAGTTGTCTGGAACCCAAAAGTACCTGGAGGAACAATATCCCGATCTCGATATTGATTATGAGGTGATTGACCGTGACAAGCAACTCGAGGTCGTACTCGAAGAATTTGTGAAGGAACATAAGATAGATATGATCGCCATGTCGAGCTCGAGAAGAGGACTGTTTGCCCGTATCTTTAATCCGGGAATAGCACGAAGGATGCTTTTCCATTCCGACACGCCGCTCCTGGTGATCAAGGGGTTATGAAAAATGAGAAGAGGCCGTCCCGCAGGAGTAGTAATCTTCCTTTTGAGACGGCCTCTCTTCAGAGGTACCTGGCGGAGTCGAACCGCCGTAGACGGTTTTGCAGACCGCTACCTAGCCACTCGGTCAAGGTACCGATTTTGCATAAAGCGAATGCAAAGATAATGCATTTATTTTTGTGAGCAAAACTCTTCCCTACAATTTATGAAAATAATAACCGAAACGCGTCGCTCACTTTCTTCACCTGCACAATTTCAATTTTTACTTTTGACTTAAAACCTTTCAGGTTGTTGGCTGGAACGATAATGCGCGAGAAGCCCAGCTTTTCGGCTTCTGTAATCCGTTGTTCGATGCGGTTTACCGGGCGGATTTCGCCCGATAATCCAACCTCTCCGGTGAGGCAGGTATCCCTGTCTACAGCCATGTCCAGGCTCGACGAAAGGACCGAGCTGATTACCGCCAGATCCATCCCCGGGTCGTTCACACGCAACCCCCCGGCAATGTTCAGGAAAACATCCTTTTGTGCCAATTTAAATCCGGCCCGTTTCTCCAGTACCGCCAGTAGCATGTTCATGCGCCGGATATCGAATCCGGTAGCCGAACGTTGCGGATTCCCGCCGTACGCTGCCGTGCTCACCAATGCCTGCGTTTCGATAAGAAAAGGGCGAACGCCCTCAATTACCGCTGAAATGACTACGCCACTCAGTCCTTCGTGGTTCTGGGTAAGCAAAAGTTCAGAGGGATTATTTACCTCGCGGAGCCCCGATTGATTCATCTCATAGATACCCAGTTCCGATGTACTGCCAAACCGGTTCTTGATGCTTCGTAATATGCGGTACATGTAATGCTGGTCGCCTTCGAACTGCAACACAGTATCTACAATATGTTCCAGTACCTTGGGTCCGGCAATGTTACCCTCTTTGGTGATGTGGCCGATAAGAATGACGGGTGTTCCCGATTGCTTGGCAAACTTGAGAATGGACGCAGCACATTCACGCACCTGGGAAATACTTCCGGGAGACGACTCCATGGCATCGCTGTAAACGGTCTGAATGGAGTCAACGATAACGAGTTGTGGGGAGGTGTTTCTAATGTGGTTGAAAATTTCATCGAGATTGGTTTCGCAAACAATCAGGCAGTTGTCATTTCTAATACCGAGGCGGTCTGCTCTAAGTTTCAGTTGGCGTGCGCTCTCTTCTCCCGAAACGTAGAGGGTTCTAATCTCTCCCAGCTTCAGTACGGTTTGCAACACGAGGGTGGATTTACCGATTCCCGGCTCTCCGCCAATCAGCACTAAGGATGCAGGCACCAGTCCACCACCCAGCACACGGTTTAATTCCTCGTCGTTCATATCGATGCGGGGTTCTTGTTCTGCCCTTATCTCGTGAAGCGATAGCGGTCGGCTCTTAGCACTTTCGAACGAACGTGTATCGATAATTTTTGAAGAGGAATCTTTCCGCACCAATTCTTCCACCAGTGATCCCCATTCGCCACAGGCAGGGCATTTCCCCATCCATTTGGGCGATTCGTTGCCGCAGTTGGTGCAAAAGTATGTAGATTTCAGTTTGGCCATTCCTTGTTAGCGTGTATGACGATGAGATTAAAGTCTGGATACAAAGATAGCGATATTTTTACCCTTCTGAACATTTTTGTATTTTTGTATCTTCAAAAACAAATCTGAAATGAATAGATCCGTCATCCTTTCGCTTATTTCCAGCGCTTTGAATATCCGCCTTAACAGCGTAGAGAACACCGTCAAACTGTTGGACGGAGGTGCCACCATTCCATTTATCAGCCGTTACCGAAAAGAGGCTACCGGAGCATTGGACGAGGTGCAAATCGCCGAAATTAAATCACTGAATGATAAATTTATCGAGCTCGAAAAACGAAAAAAAACCGTTCTGTCGTCCATCGAAGAACAGGAGAAACTGACCCCGGAACTGAAAGAAAGAATCGAGAACTGCCGGGATGCCGTTGAGCTGGAAGACATTTACCTGCCTTACAAACCCAAGCGACAGACGCGCGCTGAATTGGCCAGGAAAAGGGGGTTGGAACCCTTGGCGAAATGGCTGATGTTGCAGCAGGCAGAATCGGTTGAAGTGAAAGCCGGACAGTTTACCGGGGAAGAAGTTGCCGATACCGTTTCAGCATTAAAAGGGGCATGCGACATTATTGCCGAATGGGTAAACGAAGATGAAAAAGCCCGTCAACTCGTACGGAACATTTTTGCCCGTGAAGCGGTGATAACCGCCAAAGTAATAAAAGACAAAGAACAGGAAGGCGAAAAGTACAGGGATTATTTTGATTTCTCAACCCTCCTTTCCCGATGTCCGTCGCATCGTCTTCTTGCCATCCGTCGCGGAGAATCGGAAGGGTTTCTGCGTGTTTCGGTCTCTCCCGACGATAAAAAATGCCTGGATAAGCTGGTGCCCCGATACGCCAAAAACGATAGTGAAGCAGCGGATTACGTTGAAAAAGCGGTGGAGGATGCTTATAAACGCTTGCTCAAGCCTTCTATTGAGACTGAGTTTGCCAACCTTTCCAAGGAAAAAGCCGACGAGGCCGCTATAGCTATTTTTGCCGAAAACCTGCGCCAGCTTCTGCTTTCACCTCCACTGGGGCAGAAACGGATACTGGCCGTCGACCCGGGATACCGGACGGGATGTAAGCTCGTTTGCCTGGACGAGCAAGGCAATTTACTGCACAACGAAACCATTTATCCGCATCCACCGCACAACGAATTTTCGAAGTCGGCGGGCAAGGTTTCCAAGCTGGTTTCCACTTACCGCATCGATGCGATTGCCATCGGCAACGGTACGGCAAGCCGTGAGACCGAGCGGTTCATAGCGAACCTGAGGTACGACCGGGAAGTGAAAGTTTTTGTGGTGAGCGAAAACGGTGCTTCCGTATATTCGGCATCGAAGACGGCACGTGAAGAATTTCCGGAGTATGATGTCACGGTCCGCGGGGCAGTCTCTATCGGCAGGAGGTTAAGTGATCCGCTCGCGGAGCTGGTGAAAATTGATCCGAAATCCATCGGGGTGGGGCAGTATCAGCACGATGTGGACCAGGCAAAACTGAAACGTTCCCTGGATCAGACCGTAGAAAGCTGCGTGAACCTTGTGGGGGTTAACCTCAACACGGCGAGCAAGCATTTGCTGATGTATGTTTCAGGTTTGGGCGAATCGCTGGCGCAGAATATCGTGAACTACCGTGCCGAGAACGGTTCTTTTCGCACACGTGCAGCCTTGAGAAAAGTTCCCCGTCTGGGTGAAAAAGCCTTCGAGCAATGTGCCGGATTTCTTCGGATTCCCGACGCCGAAAATCCGCTCGATAACTCCGCCGTTCATCCGGAAAGCTATCCGGTGGTCGAGAGGATGGCCAAAGACCTGAAATGTTCCGTCAAAGAGCTGATCAGCAATAAATCGTTTATTGACGTCATCGACATCAACCGTTATAAAAATGAAACCACCGGTACCGAAACGCTGACCGATATCCTGCAAGAGCTTGAAAAACCCGGTCGAGACCCGCGCACGAAAGTACAGGTATTGGAGTTTGATCCCACTATTCGCACCATTTCCGACGTAAAAGAAGGAGCGGTCGTGAATGGGATCGTGACCAACATCACCAACTTCGGTTGTTTCGTGGATTTTGGCATCAAGGAAAATGGCCTGGTTCATATTTCGGAACTGGCCGACCGCTTCGTATCGAACCCCACCGATGTGGTTTCACTGCATCAGCATGTTAAAGTAAAAGTCTTATCGGTCGACTTGGAACGAAAACGGATCCAGTTGAGCATGAAAAACGTGTGAATCTTCTCTTTTGTTCTTTCTTCAGAACCGAAACGGGACTTTAAACGTTTACTGTTTTATTTACCGAAAAAATGAGACGTATGTCGGAAAAGTCCCCCCCTATCGATTATAACCGTTTGTTTGAAGGGATTCGCGATTTTAAAGCAAATGAATTTATCCCTCGCCAGCAATTCTTTGAGGCACTCGGACAACAACAAAATCCACATACGCTGTTTATCGGATGTTCCGACTCACGTGTCGTTCCGCATCTGGTGACCCAGACTTTTCCCGGCGAACTGTTCGTAGTAAGAAACATAGCCAACCTGGTCCCTTACTACAAAAAATATTCCGATACGTTCCTTGCCACGTCTGCTGTTATAGAATATGCTGTTAATCAGATGAACGTCAGCAATATTGTGGTTTGTGGCCATTCCAACTGCGGGGGGTGTGCAGCCTTATATCAGGACAAAGAACTCAACGATCTTCCGCATACAAAAAAATGGCTCGAACTGGCATCGCCGGTGAAAAAGGTCGTGGAGGAACAAATAGCCGGAAATAAGATCAGTCTTGAAGAGCGCAGTGCTTTTACCGAAAAAATGAATGTGGTGGAACAGGTGAATCACCTGATGAAATACCCTTATATCCGAAAACGGGTTAAAGAGGGGCGTTTAAACGTGATGGGCTGGTACTACCTTATAGACAAGGGAGAGATTTACAATTACGACAAAAAACGAAAGCAGTTTATCCGGGTCGAGTAATGAACTTTCCGTTTACCACTCGAACGTCAGCTGTTTTTCGATCAAGTGAAATGTCTTCCGGTGATGCACGGTAATGCCGTGTTGTCTTATCGCCTCGCGGTGTGTGATCGTAGGGTACCCTTTGTTTCGAGCCCATCCGTAGACGGGAAACTGATTGTGCAGGTTTTGCATATACTCGTCCCGGTATGTTTTTGCCAATACCGATGCCGCCGCGATCGATAAGTATTTCCCGTCACCTTTTATCACACATGTGTACGGAATCTGCTGGAACGGGTGAAACCGGTTCCCGTCAATCAGGATATGGTCGGGTGTTACGGTCAGTCTGTCCAAGGCTTTGTGCATGGCTTTAACCGATGCCCAGAGGATATTTAGTTCGTCAATTTCATCCGGAGTGCACATTTCAACGGCGTAGCACAATGCGTTTTGTTCAATGACGGGCCGGAGGCGACTTCGCTCCCGCTCCGGCAATTGCTTGGAGTCGTTCAGTCCTTCGCACCGGAATTCGGGTTTGAGGACAACTGCGGCCGCAAAGACAGGGCCGGCAAGGCATCCACGTCCGGCTTCGTCGCATCCGGCTTCTATGCGGTCCGGGTGCATGCATGACAGGAGGGGAGTATGTTTTTTTGCCTGCCTCATTCAATCTTTTTCGACATCGGAGCTTGTTGTTCCCAAATCAATTACCAATCGGTTGTCTGCAGGCGGAAAATCGAACAGAAAATCGGGATCGCTCTCTTCGTTATCCAGCAGCCCTGCAAAACTGCGAACAGCACTTTTAATTTCATCATCGGGAACTTCATCACCACGCACGTGTATCAGTTGCATCATGACAATAAGTTTTACCAGTGCATCCTCCGTTTCGACCGGTAGGGAGATCCCGGAACCTTTTATCCGGCTTCTTGCCACCCTACGGGTAACGGCCTCTAGTTGCGTACGGTATTGATCTGCCAGGCCGGGATTCCCTGAAACCGAGGTGACGAAATGTGTATCGATGGACAACTTCCCATCAACCAATTGCATTGTCCGGTATGCAAACGGGTACATCGCCAGGCTTGCCGTCTCTACATCGTAAACGGTATTCCCGGAAGGAGAGGTAAACAGGCTGATGTCGTTGGAATGAAAATGTCCCGTGAAGACTACTTTTAAGCCCGCATCCGCAAGTATGCCGGCATTTTCTTGCCACTCTTCTATCAGGTAATCGGCGAAAAAATCAGATTGATAAGGCATGTGCTCTACTAAACCGTGGTGCATCATTCCCAGCACAGCGATGTTTCTCGCTCTTGCTACGCGAAGAATGGATTCCGCCCACTGCACGGTTTGCGGAAGAATCCGCCCACCGGTTATGGAGGTGTTGGTGTGATCCTGATAACGGTTGGTGTCGAAGCAGAGCAACCACGTTCTTTCATTAATTTCAGCAGCGTAGCTCAACGAAGAGGTGTCCCTGCAAAATGCATCCCCGTATCCGAAAGGAGCATACCGTTGCGCAAACTCGTCACTTGATATGCTCTCAACGGACACTGCTCTTTCACCGGTATACGCTTTTGAGTCGGGAACGTTGATGTCGTGGTTTCCGGGAACAACGAATACCTTTGTTCCACTTTGTCGAATCCGTTCCAGTTTTTCTGTCAAGTCGATGTGACTTTGCCGTTCTCCGTGATTGGTCAGGTCTCCGGAAACAAGCAAAACATCGACCTCCTTTTTTTGAAAATCGAGCAAAACAGAGTCCAGGACTTCGTGTAGATCGCGAATGTTTCTGCCGGTAGCGCGCTCGAATGCGGCAAGTGCTTCGCTTTCGGAGGTAAGTTTTTGGGAGAGGAAATGAACGTCGCTGATCACGCCAATCTTTACCGGACCGGAAGCCGGTGCAGTCAACGAAAGGCACAACAGAAAGAAAAATACGGACTCCCTCATATCGTAAATTATTTTATACTGAAAGCGCGGTCTTTCTTATTCCCCCACACGTGTTCAGCCAATTCGGGATGATCAATAAAGGGGTTCCGGTTGTTCTGGATGGCAAAAACGGCATTGTTGCGGTTCCGTTCCTTTTCACTGACCGGATCTTCGCGGTGCCACCGCAAAAACATTTCAAGCGCCCAGCTCCTGATGGCAGGATAGGAGTTACCTCCAATTTGAGGCGATCTCCAGTCGGCAACGTCATTTTCGTACGCCGTAACCATGTAAAAATAGGTGCGGGCAAAATCACCCTTGTACTCGTCGACCGGCTCAAAAACGGTCTGTACGAAATTGCCGGACGTGTTTTGTCCGACCCGTGACCCGTTTACCGATTCCCAGGAGAAGATACCGACTTCACCCAGCGGCAGGTTTCCCCGACGGTTGTTTACGTATCCGTCGGTCGGGTAAAGATGGAAGAGGTCGGAATACATGGGGGATGCTCCTTTGAACCAGCTTTGCGGAATGGCGTGTTCACGGTTGTAGCAATCGCCTTCTCTGCGGTACGTGCCGCATCTTTTCTGATGGAACGAAAAGGAATAGGCTGCTTTTCCACCGGGATTATCGGAGTACATGTCCCAAACGGAACCGTCTGCCTTAACGTCGGTCTTTTCAAAGGCAGACCACACCTCGGCGTACGAAAGGACGTCGGGGTTGCCTATGATCTCGAAAAGCGCTGTTTTTAGTTCAGACCCTTTTTTCCCGGTGACAGAACTGTAATATTCCCGATAAGTGTTTGTATACGGGTTTGTGCCGGAATCCGCCGGCTTTTGTTCGCATGCCGTCAAAAGGACAGACAGATACAGCAGAAAACGGAAGAGTCTCATCGTATACTGTAGGTGGAACAGCCACAAAATTATGATTGCAGGAGGCGTTCAATCTCCTCGATATCGGAGCGGAAGCCTTTGTCTACTTCCGACAGGTCCCTGATGGTATTGCAGGCGTGGAGGACAGTGGCGTGATTGCGGTTTCCCACCTGGATCCCAATCTGAGAAAGCGACAATTCAGTGTGTTTCTTGATGAAAAACATGGTTACCTGACGCGCCTGTACGATTTCTCTTTTCCGGGAAGCAGACTGAATCAGGTCCCTCTTCACGTTGTAGAAATCGCTGACCGTTTCCTGAATTTTTTGAACGGTGATTTTTTTCTTTTCAAAACGAATGTTTTGCTCCATCACGCGGCGAGCCAGACTGATGTCAATCTCGCGGTTGTTGATGATGGAGTGCGCCATTAGCGAAACAATAACACCTTCAAGATCGCGTACATTTTCCGTGACGTTTTCGGCAATAAATTCAATTACCTGATCGGAGATAGTCAGCCCATCCGTTAAGATCTTGTGCTTCAGTATTTTTTTGCGAAGTTCCTTGTCCGGACGCTCTAGTTTGGTGGAAAGTCCCCAACGGAAACGGGTCAATAAACGTTCCTCCATTCCCTGCATTTCGGTCGGCGAACAATCCGATGTCATGACCAGTTGCTTGTTGTTCTGATGCAAATGGTTGAAGATATGGAAAAAGGTGTTTTGCGTTTTTTCCAGCCCGGATAATTCCTGGATATCATCGATAATGAGCACGTCAATGCTTTGGTAAAAGTTGATGAAATCGTTTATGGTATTGAAACGCCGGGCATCGGTGTACTGTACTTTAAACAGATGTGCCGTAATGTAAAGAACTTTCTTGTCCGGATACAACTCGAGCACCTTTGATCCGATAGCGTGACAAAGGTGCGTTTTTCCAACCCCCGATTTCCCGTACACGAAAAGCGGATTAAAAGCGGTCTTTGCCGGGTTTAATCCTACGGCTTCAGCGGCAGTGCGCGCCAAGCGGTTACTTTCCCCCTCGAAGAAGTTATTAAACGTGTATTTGGAGTTTATTTGAGAATCAAACTCCGATGGCTCGACCCTGTCGAAAGGGCTGGGCACCTTTACTGAAACCGGATTTTGATTTTTCTTGTCTGAAACCGTAAACTTGGGTTCTCCACGCATCTCTACCGTGGTGTTGCTTTCCGCCTCTACCAGGATGCGGTAATTGAGAATGGTTCCGTCTCCTATTTTACGGTAAAGTGTCTGCTGGATGAGATCGATGTATTTATCCTCAAGATATTCATAAAAAAACTGACTGGGTACCTGGATGGTGAGAACATTGTCTTCATATTTTAATGGGACAATCGGACTAAACCATGTATTAAATGCAGCTTCGGGAATGATATCACGAATTACATCAAGACAGTTCCTCCATAAAATTTTGCAGTCAGTGTTCATTCGAATTATTAACGATTTTCCTCTCTTCTTTGGTTCTGTTTAATTTGGGGAATACAAATTTTGAAAAAAAAATCGAGAAAAAAAAATCCTGTTCCCTTTGTTTTTCTTGAAATAAAAACACTCGCTTAATTATCAACCGGATAGATGTATGCGGCTGTTTATAAGCAAATTAATCGGAATCCCGGTGTTGTAACCAATTGATATATAGGACGCTGCAATAAGTGTATAGCTCTTACCCATTTGTACAGAAAAAACAGGGATTTCATGTCTTAAACTCAATTACCAAAAGGGTTTATCAAGGAACCAAAATCGGGGTTGATATTTAGAATAATTCTATATAAGCTCTGGTCGACAAATTTGTTTCAATTTAAGAAAACTTAGAACAGACGCACCCTTATGCTTAAATACCGCTCGGGATTTTCCCGTATATCTTCCAGCAGTTTTGTCGCGGTATGGATGGTGTTCGTTAAGCTGTCGTGCAGTTGAGTATCGTTGGTTAATTTCCCCAGTGAATTGTCGGTGCTGGTCAGTTTCGATGACAGGATCTTCAGGTTTTCCACCGTATTGTCGATGGAGTTGAACGTTTTTTGGAGTTCCAGTGAATTCAGCTCTGCCGTGACGTCTTTTAAATCGTTGGAAACGGCCGTGAGGTTTTGGGTTACGGTGGGGAGATCTTTCCGGATCGACGCCATAATGGCGTTCACACTTTTGCTCGATTGGTCCAGTTGGGCAACCGTAGAGCCGATACCTGCTATCGATTGTTCCCACATGGGGTTAGACATCAGTTTGTTGAGCGTAAGGACTACAGAATCTATGTGCGTCAGGATGGAGTCAGCCTTGGGTGCGACGTTGGCTACACTGTTCATCATCCCGGGTTTCAGCCGGCCGTACAGCGTGTCTCCGGGAATGAGAAGTTGCGAAACCTCTTTGTTCGCAACGAGGCTTACTGTAGAAGCTCCCAGCAGATCCGATCCAAATTCGAAATAGCTTCCTCGGGGAATCCGGTAATCGCCCTCCAGATTGATGTCCACGGCAAACTGTATTGGGTCTGTACTGTTCATTTTGATGGCGTTGACCAATCCGATCTGGAATCCGTTAACATAAACCGGGGACGAAGGGTAAAGTCCAGTAACATCATCGAACAGGACAACGTATGTATTTTGCTTCTTCAAGATATTCGTTCCCTTCAGGAAGTTTACTCCAAAATAGAGGAGAACCAGGGCGATAAGAAAGGAAACGCCGATAATGAAATTTCTGCTGAATTTGCCTTGAGCCTGCATAGTCTGTTCTTATTTAACTCTTTTCCCGTCCTTGAATTCAACAATGAAAGCGTCTTTGAATCTGGTTTGAACGGTTCTGAGTGTTTTGGTTGCTTCATTAAGATCGGATGAACGGCCGTACGTATATTTATACGTCGAGCCATCTACGTAAAAATCTACCGGATTTAACCCTTTCAGTTGCGAAGAGTTATTGGCCAGTTTTCGGGGCGCTGTAAGAAACTGGATTCGGTACTCGCTTGTTGCAGTATCCGTTATCCCGGTTTTCGGGGCGCTGTCCGCTGTTGTTTTTCGTTGTTGAGGATGGGTGAAAACATGACTTTTCTTGTCGTATTCACGTTTGTATTCCTTAAACGCCAAATATACGGAATTTGCCAATGATTTCTGTCCGCTTTCGGTTTTCATGTACCTTTCGTCCGAGGCGTTTGAAATGTACCCCAGCTCCACCAGGATACTCGGCATGGCCACTTCCCGGAGCACGAGGAAGCCGGCCTGTCTTACATCCCGGTTGGCCCTTTTCGAGTTATTTACCAGCCTGTTTTGGACCAGCGATGCAAAGTAAACGCTTTGTTGAAGGTATTGATCGGTCATAAACTCGAACATGATGTACGATTCCGGTTCGTTGGGATTAAATCCTTGGTATTTAGTTGAGTAGTCTTCCTCGTAGAGAATTACCGAGTTCTCCGCCTTGGCAACATCCAAGTTGTCCTTGCTTCGGTGAAGCCCCAACACGAACGTCTCTACGCCTTGCGGCGACCGTTTTCTCCTGTCGAGCGCATTACAGTGCAGTGAAATATAGAGATCGGCTTTTGCTTTGTTGGCGATCTCCGCTCTTTTATTTAACTCTACGAACCTGTCGGTATCTCTTGTGTATAAAACGTTTACGTCAGGATGACTATTCCTGATGAGCTCACCTAGCTTTTTCCCGACTGCAAGAACAATGTCTTTTTCTTTTGACCCCGATCCGATTGCGCCGGGATCGCGGCCACCGTGACCGGGATCAATAACGACCGTGAATCCGCTTTTCTGTGCAAAAGCACTTTCTGCCGTAATCAGAAATAAAACTCCCAAACAGCAAACAATAAGTTTTTTCAGTCGTAACAGCATCTTTCCGTCCGTTTTATTTCGTACAAAAATAGGTAATTATTTCTTACTAAAGCGCACTAAACCGTGATTACACTATTTTTAACAAAAAAAGCCGCACCAACGGTACAGCCTTTTTAGCGGGTGAATCAAAAGGAATTTATTTCCCCAGCAATTCATTCAGTTTGTTGTGTAATTCCGCTCCACGCAAGTCTTTGGCAATGATGGTTCCCTCCTTGTCCAGAAGAACGGTGTGGGGAATGCCGCGGAAAGCATATAATTCCACTACCGGCGTGTCCCAGAACTTAAGCTCGGACATTTGCGGCCAGGTCATGTTCATCTCTTTTATGCCGCTCAGCCATCTTTCTCTTTCCCGGTCGAGTGAAACACCCACAACTTCAAAACCTTTGTCTTTGTAATTGTTGTATGCAGCAACCACATTGGGCATTTCATCGCGGCAAGGTCCGCACCAGGCTGCCCAGAAATCGATCAGGACCACTTTACCTTTTCCGGCGTAATCCGATAATGAAATGTCTTTTCCATCCGGATCTTTCATCGTGAAATCGAGGAACTTCTGGCCTACAGCCACTCTTTCGGCATTTTCAAGACGCTTGACGATGCGTCGGATATTTTCCTGCGATTTATAGGTCTCGTCCGTTAGTGCCAGAATCTCGCGTTGAATTTCCGGTTCAAACATCTCTGCGGAGGTCATAAAAAGGAATTTCCCTAGCGGATTGGTAATGTTGGCCTTGATGAAATCGGCTGTTTTGGCGGAAATATCGCCGGATAACTTTTCGTATTGCGTGGTAAGGGCGGCATCCAGTGAGTCTGTCATTGCTCCTGTCGATGCAGCTTCCTGATAGCGCTGGGAAAGTGCGCGGATTTCTTTCGTTGTATTTTCCTGTTCTGTCCTGAACGTATTGTAGGCGTCGTTCAGCTGTGAACCTGAAACCGTAACGGTGGAATCGAACTGCACGCGGATGGTTCCGGGCTCCAGGATGGCGAGGGCTCTTGATGGTTTTTGCGGATTAACCGTTTCGTCCAGAGCGATAAAACGCAATACCGTAGAATCGGCAGGCCCTTCGAATGTGAACTTGCCGTTTGTTATAACAGCGGTATCGACCGACACCATCTCGTTGGTCATCATTTCCTGAATATATACGTTTTTGCCTTCGTAGGCAGGATCGGTAACGGTTCCGGAAATTTTGTAATTTTTGTTGTTTTGACAAGAAATCAAAACGAAAGCTGTGATTAACAGGAATGAAAATTTTTTCATACGATTGTTTTTAATTTTTAAACGGTGCAAAGATACATAAAAAAAGAGAGTTAGCTCACGCTTCACTGTTTTTTTGCCGCCAGGATAATAAATGCAAAAGAAAACCGTTTTAAACAAAAAGAGACAGAAATGGCTGTACCTGACTTTTCCCGACGATTCTCCCTGTCCGACAATGCTGATGCGAAAGCTCCGAACCGGTTAAGCGTTTGCATTGTTCTTCAATATGCAAAATCGCTGCGTATAGAGAAAAAACTGCCTGCTCATCTAAGTCTGTTTATTATCAATTGATTTTTTTAGTATCTTTGAATACTTAAAAAGAATAACGACATGAATCATTTGGTTGCGCCATCGTTGCTGTCGGCGAATTTTCTGCATCTCGAAAAAGATATTGAAATGTTGAACCGGAGTGAAGCCGATTGGATACACCTCGATATTATGGACGGTGTTTTTGTTCCCAACATCTCTTTCGGATTCCCCGTTCTTAACCTGCTGAAAGAAAGAACAGACAAACCGCTGGATGTACATCTGATGATTGTTCACCCCGAGAAATTCATTAACGAGATTGCCGCTGCGGGTACGGAATACATGAATGTGCACTACGAAGCTTGCATTCATTTGCACCGTGTGGTCAACGCGATCAAGAATCGCGGAATGAAAGCGGGGGTTACCCTTAACCCTCACACGCCGGTTCTGTTGCTTGAAGAGATTATCGGGGATTTGGACATGGTCTTGTTGATGTCGGTTAACCCCGGTTTTGGCGGACAAAAATTTATCGAACATTCGGTGCAGAAAGTGGGAGTATTGAAAGAGTTGATTCTCCGGAAAAATGCCCGTACGCTTATCGAGGTTGACGGGGGGGTGAACCTTGAAACCGGAAAAAGGCTGGTTGAGGCCGGAGCTGATGTGCTGGTTGCAGGAAATTTTATTTTCTCCTCGGATGATCCCTTTCAAACCATTCACCAACTGAAATCGTTGTAGTTCTCAAGAAAACACTCCCTCATAAGCGTGACAGTTATGAGCGATTCCGTAGCTAAAATACCTTTTTTCCGGCTATTGCTTCCGGCTGTAACCTCAATAACTGTATCGACTTTTCTGTTTGAAATTCCCTGTCCCCGGGTATTTTCCATTGCCGGGGCGGGAGCAATGGCTTTCTCTTTTTTCATTTCGGAGAAAAAACAGTTCGCCTGCCGTTGGGTTTTCGGATCGGGATTGTTTGTTCTGATTTTCAGTCTGTTCTCCATGTTGTTTCAGCAAAAAATGGAGGAGTCGCGGTATTGTTTTGTGAATCAGCCGATGGCCTGTATCGGTACGGTCACAGATCTTCCGGTAGAAAAGCCGCGCTCTGTTGCCTGTAATGTAAAAATCAGCTATCCGGTAAACAGAAAAATCGTAGCTTACCTGCAAAAGGAAGAAAAGGCGAGGAGCATTGATCCGGGCGATGAAATAATCTTCGTCGCCCGGATCAATCCCCTTAAGAATTTCGGTAATCCCGATGATTTTGATTATGCCCGATTCATTCGGAACAACGGTTTTTCGGGCTGCGCCTATTTGTCTTCATCCAATTGGCATCCTACCGGAAAAGAACATGTTTCGCTGTATGTTTCAGCACAAAAAATCCGGAAAAAGGCGTTGGGGTTTTACCGTATGTTGGGGTTGGATAACGATGCTTATTCGTTTATTTCCGCTCTTACGCTGGGCTACAAGCACGATTTGTCAAATGAACTGCAAGAGGCTTTTCGTGCATCCGGAACATCGCATGTGCTGGCTGTGAGTGGTTTGCATGTGGGGATTATTTACGGTTTTTTCGCATTCCTGTTTTCTTTTTTGGGAAAAACCGGCGTGAAGTCCGTGTTAAAACAGCTCCTCCTTATCGCAGCTTTGTGGTTTTACGCTTTTCTTGCAGGGCTTTCCCCATCGGTTCTCCGGGCAACCATAATGCTCACGATTGCGTCTGTTGGAAAGGCCGGAGGCAAGAGGGGATTCACCCGGAATACGTTGGCCGCAGCCGCTTTTTTTATCCTTTTTTTTGACCCCGTAAGTCTTTTCAACGTTGGTTTTCAGATGAGTTTCACGGCCGTTTTGGCTATCTTGTCTTTCAATCCGGTGATGGATAACCTGTACCGACCGAAAGGCCGAGTCAAAAAATATGGTTGGAGTTTGTTTTCCGTTTCAATATCCGCTCAAGCAGGTGTTTTCCCCATTGCGTTGTATTATTTCGGTACTTTCCCGACCTATTTCTTTATCGCCAACATGCTGGTAGTTCCCTTGATAGGCATGATTATCTATGCTTGTGTGCCGGTGATGATCCTTGAAGGGTTGAAGCCGTTCCAATCCGTTGTTGTCGAAAGACTCTATCCGGTTTTCGGGTGGACCATGAAAGCGTTGGTCCACATTGTACTGAGAGTGGTCAGCTTTATTGAGACCCTGCCATACGCACAATTGACCGGGATTGACATTTCTGCAGTACAAGTGATCTTGTTGCTGCTGACCGTCGTGGCCGCTTTCAATTTCTTCAGCCGCAGCAGAGCCGGACACTTGATTGCAGGTCTGGCTTGCTCCCTTGCCTTTGTCTTGACATTCACCGTCGGCGCATTATCCCGGAATCCTGTTCAACTGGCGGTTTTTAATAAATCCGGTTTTAGCGATATCGGTCTGCTGGTAGAAGAAAAACGCCTTTACTTCGACGTCAAGGAGGATGGCTTTATCCCCCATCCGTCAAAGTCGATACTGCGTTTGTCCAACAACATTTACCCGGATGTAAAACCTCCCCTGCCGCTGGAAATAGATGTGTTGATCCTGTCAGAAGATCCGTCTTTTTCCATGATGCGGTTGTCGAACATTTTTCGTGCCGGGGAAACGGTGCTGGACAGCTCAATTCCACCGTACGGCAGAATCCGGTTGATGAGGGAGTGTGAAAAGCTGGGGATTTCCTGTCACGATGTGGAACAAGATGGAGCATATCTCATAAATTTATAGTAATTTTGATCTTTTCTATAAAAAAATGAACTATTTCGAACCCTTATCGGAGGTTATTGACAAGTCATCCGTACAACAGGTGCAAGAGTTGATCGAAAACAGTAGCCAGATATTGATTACCACACACCTCTCTCCCGATGGCGATGCGCTGGGAGCGTCGCTGGGACTCTATCATTTTCTGAAGTTGAAAAAGAAAGATGTCAAGTTGATGGTACCCAATTCGTTTCCCTATTTTCTGAAATGGATGGCCGGATCCGGTGAAATTCTTGTTTATGAATACAATCCGAAAGCAGCACAGGTTATTTTCGATCACGCCGATCTGATTTTCAGCCTCGATTACAACATACCCAAACGAGTAGGGAATATGGCATCCCTTTTGGAAAAATCCGCTGCCCATAAAGTGCTTATTGATCATCATCTTTTTCCCGGGAATAATTACGATGTGGTTATCTCTTATCCCGCAATTTCATCGACCAGTGAGCTGATTTTCCGTTTGCTGTACCAGGCAGACCGGTACGAAGAAATCGACAAAACGGTTGCCGAATGTATTTATTGTGGGATGATGACCGATACCGGTGGCTTTACGTTTAACTCCAATAATCCGGAAGTATACCTGATAATCAGTTTGCTGCTTAGGAAAGGGATTGATAAGGACCGGATTTATTCGCTGGTCTATAACAACCTTACAGAAGATCGGTTCCGGCTGCTGGGTTTTACCCTGTCTCAACGGATGAAAGTGTATCCCGAACTCCACACTGCGCTCATATGGCTGTCGCTTGAAGACCAGAAGCAATTCAGCTACAACAAAGGCGATACCGATGGATTCGTGAACTATCCACTCAGCATTAAGGACATTATTTTTTCTGCATTCATTCGCGAAGACAAGGAGATGGTGAAGCTCTCGTTCCGCTCACAAAGCACTTTCCCCACCAACGAATTTGCTGCGCGATTCTTTCACGGAGGCGGACATCTAAATGCTTCGGGTGGAGAACTTTACGGTACGTTGGAAGAGGCTATCTCCCGATTTGAAGAGGGTATCGCGTTGTACGCCGAAGAGCTGAAAAATACTCCTAAGTAGGGATGTATCTCTCGTTTTTTCGGAGGTTTATAGTTTATTTTGTGTGAAATAACATTTTTTTTAAACGGGATTGCTTACATTTGTAGCCAATTTCTAAATTTTCGCAATTTTAAAAAATGAAAAAAACACATTACATAATATTCTGTTTACTGGGTCTTGCGCTTGTCAGCGCTTCCTGCAACAAAAGAAGAACGTATGCAGAGATTCTGAAGGACGAAACCCGGGCCATTGAAAAGTTCATCCTGGAGAATAAGCTGATTGTTTTGGATGAATTTCCCGAAAATCTGGTTTTCAAATCCAATGAATTTTACCGTGATCCGGCAACTGGAGTTTATTTCAATATCATAGAGCCGGGTGATACGGCCAACAAAGTAAAAGAAGGCGAAGAAGTTTATGTCCGGTTTATCGGGTTGCGTTACTTCACCTCCTCGAACGATACAACCGAATATTCTAACGAGGATCCGGTGCGTAGCCCTTTTCCGGAATCACTCATCTACAGGGGCCCCGTAACCGTAATGAACCGCTCCCTGTACTCCGGATCGACACCCGGATGGGCTGTGCCGCTTTCTTACATCGGGCATGCAGGAAAAGTAAAGATGATCGTTCCTTTCAATATGGGCTCACAAAGCGATCAACAGTCCTATTCAACAACGTACTACGATTACATTAAATACCGATTCGAATCGCAATCATAACGCACTATGACACTCATTAAATCCATATCCGGAATCCGGGGAACAATTGGAGGAAGGGTGGGAGAAAACCTCACTCCGGTTGACATCGTGAAATTTGCATCTGCCTATGCCCTGTTTATCAAAAATTCCACCGGAGACTTAAGGCCGAAAATAGTGGTGGGAAGAGATGCACGGATATCGGGCAACATGGTACATAGCGTCATTACCGGTGCCTTGACGGGTATGGGTTGCGATGTGGTGGATGTAGGTATGGCAACAACACCCACTACGGAAATAGCCGTTGTGAAAGAATCGGCTTCGGGAGGAATTATCATTACTGCGAGTCACAATCCGAAACAATGGAATGCCCTTAAGTTGCTGAACAGCAGGGGTGAATTTTTGAATGCCGTCGAAGGCAACAAGATCCTGGAGATGGCTGAAGCAGAGAATTTCGAGTATGCTCCCGTGGATGAACTGGGAAAAGTCAGTCACAAACAATACCTGCACACCCATATCCAAAGTATTCTTCAATTGGGTCTGGTGGATTTGGAAGCCATAAAATCTGCCCGCTTCAGGGTGGCAGTGGATGCGGTTAACTCTGTTGGAGGAAACGCCGTTCCGGAGTTGTTGTATGCCCTTGGGGTGAAGGAGGTTTTTAAGTTACATTGCGCCACGCACGGTAATTTTTCACATAACCCGGAACCCTTGCCGCAAAACCTGACCGAACTTGCATCGCTGATGAAAAGCTCCCGGGCAGATGTAGGTTTTGCCGTTGATCCGGATGTAGACCGGTTGGTCATTTACGCCGAAAACGGAGAGCCGTTCGGGGAAGAGTATACGTTAGTAGCCGTTTCGGATTATGTATTGCAGCATACCCCCGGGAATACGGTTTCAAACCTGAGCTCTACCCGCGCACTGCGGGACGTTACCCTACAACGGGGCGGAGAGTATTTTGCTGCCGCAGTAGGCGAAGTGAATGTGGTGGCAAAGATGAAAGAGGTCGGAGCTGTAATTGGCGGCGAAGGAAACGGCGGAGTTATCTATCCGGCTTCCCACTACGGACGTGATGCGTTGGTGGGTATCGCACTGTTTTTAACACAACTGGCGAAATCGGGGAAAAAGGTGAGCGAGCTCAGGGCGGACTACCCCGGCTATTTTATGTCGAAACAAAAAATTGAACTCACTCCCGATATCGATATCGATGCTATCCTGCTAAAGGTGAAAGAACGTTTCAGTGGGGAGCGGGTAACCGATATCGATGGAGTTAAAATTGATTTTCCCGATAGATGGGTGCACCTGCGTAAATCGAATACCGAGCCCATTATCCGGATTTACTCGGAAGCGAAATCTTTGAAAGAGGCAGAAGAGGTCGGTAAACAGGTTATTGATATTGTCCAGGAACTCAAATAAAAGAAGGATTGATTTCAACAATTACCGTATATTAAGACACCTTATGTTTTAGTTGCGGTAATTTTTTGTTGAAAAGCAGACGATTGTATAGCATGAAAGAACGCTTGATCAGTGATGATGACATACGAAAGTTTCACCCGGTCTTCCGGGGGAAAAACGGTGACAGGTACATTAAATGGGGAATGAAATTATCGGGACTCAATAACGCCTGTGAGGTATATGATAAATCCAAGCACCTGACCGGAGTCGCTTTTTGCACTGATTTACTCGACAAATTGGGACTTAAACGTACCGTAGTAAACGACCGGGTTTTGGAATCTTTTAAGGATAAGCCGTTTATTGTGGTTGCCAATCATCCCAACGGCCACGTTGACGGGATTGCGCTTATTGAAACAGTGGCATCGAGAGTGAAAAACTTCAAGGTAATGGTTAACTATATTTTGGGGCTGGTGGATACGATGGAAGAGAACTTCATACAAGTGAATCCATACAAGCATACAGACAAAATGAAGCACATTTCGCTTTCCGGGATAAAGGAGTGCATCGACCATATCCGAAATGGGAACTCGATGGGGTTCTTCCCTGCGGGATCGGTTTCCAGGCTAAAGTTTCGGAAGGGCAGATTTATGATCCACGACCGCCACTGGCAGCCGTCGGTCATAAAGCTCATCCAAAAGGCCAGAGTTCCTGTGATTCCGCTATACATCGATTGCCGGAACAGGTACCTGTTCTATGCTACCCGTTTTCTCAACTGGCAATTGCAGAGCCTGGTTCTGTGTCATGAGTTGTACAACAAGAAAGGAAAGGAAATGACGTTAACATTTGGTGAACCGATTATGCCCGACGTGATCAGGTCGATCAGCGACACAGATGAGTTAGGTGATTTTTTACGCGATAAAACCTATGCATTAGCAAAAAAGAGGTAAATTTGTGAGTAAGAACATGGCCAAACAGAATATACAACAAGTTAAACAGCGTTTCGGCATCATTGGCGTTTCATCCGAGTTGGACAGGGCCATCGATGTCGCTTTACAGGTTGCCCCTACCGACCTTTCGGTGCTGATTACAGGTGAGAGCGGTGTCGGGAAGGAAAACTTTCCGCAGATCATTCACCAGTACAGCCGCCGTAAGCACGGTCCCTATTTTGCTATTAACTGTGGCTCTATCCCCGAAGGGACTATTGATTCTGAACTTTTCGGACACGAGAAAGGATCGTTCACAGGCGCTACGGCAACACGCAAGGGATATTTTGAAGTAGCCAACGGCGGCACCCTCTTTCTCGATGAAGTAGGGGAGTTGCCTTTATCCACGCAGGCCCGTCTGTTGCGTGTGCTGGAGACCGGAGAGTTTATAAAGGTTGGTTCTTCGCAAGTGGAAAAGAGCGATGTACGGGTAGTTGCGGCCACCAACCTGAACATTGCCCAGGCCATCGAAAGAGGGAAATTCAGGGAAGACCTGTTTTACCGGCTAAACTCGGTTCCCATCCGCATTTCACCGCTAAAATTTGCCGGTGATTGTGCCGAGAAATACATGATGCCGCCCATCACACTGACCGAAGATGCCCGGGAGGTGCTCAAGAATTTTCGTTGGCCCGGTAATGTCCGGCAGCTGAAGAACGTAACGGAACAGATTTCGGTAATAGAACACGAACGTGTGATCACCTCCGAGATTTTACAGAAATACCTGCCCAGAACAGATGCTGCACTGCCAGTGTTGGCCTCACAATCAAGAGATTCGGACCAGAAAATCTTTTCGTCGGAACGGGAGATTCTCTACCAGGTGCTTTTCGACATGAAAAAAGACATCAACGATCTGAAAAATGTGGTGAAAACCATTCTGGAAGATGCAGCCGCATCGGTTCCGCAGGATGAAAACACCGTTTTTCATGCGTCGAGCGCTTCTCAAGACAAAACCTCGGTAACGCTACCGTTGAAATACGAAGAGCTTGTACCTAAGAAAACGCACCTGGCGGAGATGCGCGATCGGTCCGATTTCCAGGAAGCAACCGAAGTTGAAATTGCAAACCTTTCGCTGGAGGATGCTGAAAAAGAGATGATCGTCCTTGCGTTGGAGAAACATAACGGGAAGCGTAAGCTGGCTGCCGGCGAACTGGGTATTTCGGAACGCACGCTGTACAGAAAGATCAAGGAGTACCTGATGACCTCCTGTTCCATTTCTTACAAGTTCAGTGGGGCTTCCATCGATTATAACCTGACCAAAACGTTGCAGTTGGGCAATTTCGTGAATCAGGCACCGTTGGTTTATCCGCCGCTTGAGTCACGCTTCAACGAAGCCCTGAAGGATATGTTTACCCGGAACACGCGGTTGCAGTTTGTAAATCAGAACGGCGATATGGAGATTGAAGGCGAGATTGTAGGTTACGAACTGACGCCTCTTGCCGTGCAGGAGGATGCGTTTGCTGCCGAAACCCGGTTGACGATGAACGTCCGTATGCGTTTCCGCAACAATAAAATTCCGGGACAGGACAAAGAAGAGACCATCTCTGCAAACCGCACTTTCTCCAGTAATGTTAACCTGACGGACGTGCAGGACCAACTGATCGAAGAGCTTACGGATGAAATCGTTGATCAGATTTTCAACACGACTATGGCAAACTGGTAAGATGGATAAATCGGATTTTTTTAGTTATGTTGCAGGTAACAGGAGGTTGGACGAAAGAAGCCTGAGCAGGTTGGAGGACCTGGTTAAAGAATATCCCTGTTTTCAAACCGCCCATTTGCTGCTGGCAAAGAACCGGTATTTAACCTGCCGGGAAGAGTTTGAAAAGAACTTGCCAAGAACCGCCGTTTTATGCGCCGACCGGAGCCGATTCTTTTATCTTATCAACAACGATAAATATGCCCGGTTTTTCCCGAAAGAATCCCCACCTAGCCCTGTCGACAGGACCCAAGCCCTGTTGAACGACTACCTGGATACTTTTTCTGAAAAATCCCCTGACATTCCGGAAATTGAAACAAACATCGTTTCCACGGATTATTTTACTTATCTGCGGAGCCGGGAGAAAGCGTACGGCGGAGAGATTTCGGAAACCCGTCAAAACGAATTTAAACATCAGGACATCATCGACAGTTTTCTGGAAAAAGCTGCTGCTAATGAAATTACGATCTCTTCGAGAGAGCGGGAGACGGCTAAACCACAAGAAATAGACAGAGAGCCGGACAGCGACGGATTCCTGACGGAAACGCTGGCAAGGATTTACATCAAACAAAAAAAATATGAGCAGGCGTTGACAATTATTCGACAATTAAGTTTGAATTTTCCAAAAAAAAGTGTTTACTTTGCCGACCAAATTCGTTTTTTGGAACTTTTGATACTCAACGAGAAAAATAAAAAAGAATAGATATGTATATTTTTATTACCATCCTTATTTTAATTGCCGCCATCCTGATGATCCTCATCACGCAAAACTACCGACTTTCTGGAAAAAGCAACTTGGACTTTGGCTGCTACTATCCTTGTTTTAAGTATACTAACGGCAAAGTTTACCACTTCAAGATCCACTGTTCCTCAATCGCAGGTTGAAGTTCAACAGCCGGCGCCGCTCAATCCGACCACAGCGCCCGACGTTACTCCGGTGATGCCCATACAGCCTGACCAGCAACAGGCTACCCCACCCACAGAATAATCGTTTCGATTCGAACAATACAGGAAAGAGAGAAGCTTCAGGGTTTCTCTCTTTTTCGTATGTGGATTATTACGAACGTTAAACCCTTTCATGTTAATCTTGTCGTAACAAGGTATATTGGTTTAAATCTATGAAAATTTTTTTTCTCCTGTTATTGGTGGCGTTATCGATCACTGCATCGGCTCAGGTAATCACCTACGACACCATCCGCGTTTCGACGGACGACGAACGAAATATTTACGGGACACAACGTCGGCAGCCAGCCGCTCAAAGCCCCATAAACCAGCGACCGGTACTTTTGGATAGGGAACCGGATCCAGGATTCCTGTTCGACAAAAGAAAACTCCGTTACGGAGCCAATATCGGGTTGTCTTTCAGCCGGAATTATTCGGCATTTAATTTCGGACCGCAGGTAGGGTATCAGCTGAGTAACCGGTTTATGGCCGGAGTAGGGATAAAGTACTACTACAACAAAGTGCGTGCTTTTCAATATAACGAAGCGTACCTTTACAAAAACAACCTGCTTGGCGCTAACCTGTTTGGGTATCTTTATCCGATGAGGTTTCTGACGCTTTTCGCACAGCCGGAAATAAACCATTTATGGTCGAATCTGACCCATGAAAAGACAGGTGAAGTGACCAAAAGCAGCGGTTTTGTACCCTCGTTTCTGGTAGGGGGAGGGCTAAGGCTGGGGAACTCTCACATTACGCTGAACTACGATCTGGCACAACACACCAATTCTCCTTATCCGCAGGGATGGTTCCTGGGATTTTCAACCTTTTTCTAACGGAATACGATATCTTGAACAATTTCCATTCCGGCGTGCTCGTTCAACTTGTCAATCAGGTTTTGTTTGTTCATAATGAGTTCGGCACGCAACACCGACGAGGAAAGCTGCACGTGCAGGACGTTTCGCCGGAAATAGACGTTTTTGGTGTAGTGAGAAACGCCTTCGCCCAACAGTTCCCTCCAGGCCGATACGGCGCGGTGTTCGGCCACCGATGTCTTCAACCCGGGATTCTCATCAAAGAATTCCGAAAGGATGTTTGCTATGGGTTGGGCATTTTTTTTAAGCATCTATTTTTCAATATTTATTGCAATTCATCGTTTTGTTGTAATCTTCACCGGTACGGCGAAGATTGCGAACGTATTGAGTGAATTAACGCGAAGCGTTGATTTCACCATTTTCTACGGAATAGATGTGGTGACTGTTGTTGATACGCTCCAGTATGTTGTCGAACGACTCCCGGTTGGTATCGGAGATGAAAATCTGGCCAAAATCTTCGCTCGAAACCAGTTTCACAATCTCTTCCACTCGATTGGCATCCAACCTGTCGAAAATATCGTCCAGCAGCAAAATGGGTGTCCGTTTTCCGGTTTTAAGCAGGTAATGAAACTGTGCCAGCTTCATCGATACAAAATAGGTTTTGTTTTGCCCTTGCGAGCCTACTTTCTTTATGGGAAACCCATCGAGCAGCATCTCCAGTTCATCGCGGTGAACGCCGGTGGTGGTGTGCCCCACTGCTATATCGCGGCGGCGGGCTTGCCGCAGTGCTTCCCTGAAATTGTTTTCGCGAAGCTGAGAAATGTAATCGAAAGTTGCCTTTTCGTTGGAGAGGCTTATCTTTTTGTAGAATTCGTCAAAAACGGGTATAAACTCTTTTACAAACGTTTGCCGCTTTTCAAAAATGAGCTCTCCGTCTCTCGCCATCTGGTCTTCCCAGAGCTCCAGCAAGGTGAAATCGATTTCGTTATCGTCCATTTTCAATGTCGCGTTGCGTTGTTGCAATGCATTATTGTACCGGATCAAGGCGTACATGTACTCCTTGTCGAACTGCGAAATGGCCATATCCATAAACTTGCGCCGTTCTTCACTGCCTCCCTGGATAATCCCGATATCAGCCGGGGAGATCATCACCAACGGAATAAATCCAATGTGGTCGGATAGTTTCTCGTACTCTTTCTTGTTTCTTTTGAACTGTTTTTTCTGCCGCCGGCGCAATCCGCAATAGATCTCTTCTTCTCTTTCCTGTCCCTCAATCCCGTACTTTCCCTGAAGCATGCAAACATCGGCATCGTGCTTGATGATCTGGCTATCGATGGGGTTGGTGTAACTTCTGCAGAACGACAAGTAATAAACAGCATCCAGCAGATTGGTTTTGCCCATGCCGTTGTTCCCCACAAAACAGTTTATTTTGGGCGACAGTTCCAGCTCGACCTGAGCCAGGTTTTTATAATTCAGGATGGATAAATGTTTTAATATCATTATACTTATTCCGCCAGGATCAGCTGTTGCAGTTCTTCGGGATTTACGTTAATTTTCAGTCTGCCTTCCTCGGCGAATGTTATTCTCCCGGTTTCTTCCGAAACGACAATCACTTTGGCATCGGTTTCCTGCGTTATCCCCAATCCGGCACGATGACGCAACCCCATATGCTTGGGTATGTTCGGATTTTGCGATATGGGAAGAATACAACCGGCTGCTTTTATCTTTTTCCCCACAACAATCATGGCTCCATCGTGCAAGGGACTGTTTTTGAAGAAAATATTTTCAATCAGCCGCGAGGAGATATCGGCGTTGATGATTTCACCCGTCTGCTCGTACAAGTTGAGCTGTAGGTCGCCCTGAACAACGATAAGAGCACCAATCCTGGATTTCGACATGTTCATGCAGGCCAGTACGATCGATGTGACGTGCGATGTGTCCTTTTGTTGTTTATCGACCGGAACAAAGAGTTTCGATACAAACTTCCACCCTTTCTTCGAGCCCAGGGACATAAGGAACCTCCGTATTTCGTCCTGAAAGAGGATGACCAGCAATATCAGACCAATATTCACGAACTGGTCAAGAATAGACCCCAGCAGCACCATATCAAATACCTGCGATACCAGCACCCAGATAATCATGAATACGACGATCCCGATAAACAGCGGGCGCATTCCCGATATTTTCACCATTTTAAACAGGTAGTACAACAGTGCAGCTACCAGTAAAATGTCAATAAAATCTTTTATTCCAAAGTGTTCGAGCATATAAAGTTAGTTGCTTATTTTTTGCACGATCTTCACACATTCCACGGCTTCTTTCACGTCGTGAACGCGTAAGATGTTTGCTCCCGACAGCAAGGCAAATGTATTTAAAACCGAAGTCCCGTTCAAACTTTCCTGAGGCGTGCACCCCAGCAGCCTGTAAATCATCGATTTTCGGGAAATGCCGGCCAGGATCGGTACATCAAAGATATTAAAATATTTTAAATAAGCCATCAACTGGTAGTTTTGATCGGTCGTTTTACTGAACCCGAACCCCGGATCAATGATGATGTCGTTTACGCCCAACAGGTTTAACTTTGCTATCTTTTCGGAGAAGTAGTACAGGATATCCTGAACAAGGTTGTCGTAACGGGTGTGTTGCTGCATGGTTTGCGGTATGCCGCGCATGTGCATCAGGATATAGGGAACATTGAGCCGGGCAACAGTTTCGAACATGTTATCATCGATCTGTCCGCCTGAGATATCGTTGATGATGTTTACCCCGTATTTTTCCACGGCAGACCCGGCTACTTCGGAATAAAACGTATCGATGGAAAGGATGGTGTCGGGAAACTCTTTGCGAATGAGTTTAAGCGCCGGCTCCAGGCGTTTCAGTTCTTCCCTTGCCGATATCCGGGTGGAGGCCGGTGTTGTGGATTGTCCGCCGATATCGACAATTATTCCGCCTTCATCCAGAATTTGCCGGACGCGCCCAACAATCTCTCTTTCGGATTGTTTACGGCTGCCCGGATAAAAGGAATCGGGGGTGATGTTTAAAATTCCCATGACCAGCGGAGTGGAAAGATCGAGCAGTTCGCCGTTTATGTTGATGGATTTTGTCATGATTCGTGTTGCGCATTGCAGCTATAATGTTGAGTCCGGGTCCTTGTACGGGTAATCGATGGTATAGTGTAAGCCGCGGCTTTCCTTGCGCGCCATGGCCTGCTTGATGACCATGTAGCCTACCTTGATGATGTTGCGGAGTTCGCATATCTCGCGTGAAACAACCGAGCGCTGAAAAAGGTTCTCGGTTTCGCGAAAAAGAATGTTCAACCTGTCCATTGCCCGCTGCAGGCGAATATCGGAACGGACAATTCCTACGTAGGACGACATGATCTGGCCCACCTCCTTGTAGCTCTGTGTGATAAGCACCATCTCCTCGGTGGAGGTGGTGCCTTCAGCATTCCAGTCGGGAATATCTTCCTGAAAAGAGAAGTTTCTGAAATTGGGAACGGAGTGCTTGGCTGCCGAATCGGCAAAAACCACTGCTTCGATGAGCGAGTTCGATGCCAGGCGGTTGGCCCCGTGCAGGCCGGTACAGGCACACTCGCCGTTGGCGTAAAGGCGGTTTATGCTGGTTTCTCCGTCAATGCTGACCAGGATTCCACCGCACAGGTAATGTGCTGCCGGTGCTACAGGAATCATCTCCCGGGTGATGTCGATGCCGTAGGTAAGGCATTTCTCGTAAATGGTGGGGAAATGTTTTTTTGTTTCTTCAGCGTCCTTGTGCGTCACGTCCAGGTAAACGTGATCGTCACCCCGATTTTTCATCTCCGTATCGATGGCACGGGCAACGATATCGCGTGGCGCAAGCGAAAGTCGCTCGTCGTACTTCTGCATAAATTCCTTGCCGTCTTTTGTCTTTAAAACCCCGCCGTACCCGCGCATAGCCTCGGTAATGAGAAAAGATGGGCGCACACCGGGATGATACAACGCCGTGGGATGAAATTGTACGAACTCCATCCCCTTTATCTCGCCCTTGGCACGTGCTACCATCGCAATACCGTCTCCGGTTGCTACAAGCGGATTGGTTGTCGTTTGATAGATACAGCCGATGCCGCCGGTCGCCATCATGGTTACGCGCGAAAGAAACGTCAACACCTCACGGGTCTGTAAATCCAGGATGTAGGCACCGTAACATTCTATCCCCGGGGTGTGGCGGGTGACAACCTGGCCCAGGTGGTGCTGGGTCAGAATCTCGATGGTGAAATGGTTGTCGTAGACATCAATGTTGGGATGATTCCGGATGGTTTCGATCAAGCTCGTTTGTATTTCGGCGCCCGTGCTATCCTTGTAATGCAGAATCCGGAATTCGGAATGTCCGCCCTCCCGGTGGAGGTCAAAATTTCCTTTTTCGTCTTTATCGAAATTGACGCCCCAGCTGATCAACTCGTTGATTTGTGCAGGAGCTTCTTCCACAACGCGCTCCACCACGCGGGTATCGCACAGACCTGCTCCCGCATCAAGCGTGTCGGCAATGTGTTTTTCGAAATTGTCCCAGGGGTTGGTTACCGAAGCAATACCGCCCTGGGCATAGTATGTGTTGGCATCTTCGAGCGTTGTTTTGGCTATTATGGCCACTTTGCCGTGTTTAGCCACTTTCAGGGCGTAACTCATCCCTGCGATGCCCGATCCGATGATTAAAAAGTCGTATTTATACGCCATGCTCTCCTCCAGATTTTTTCCACTACAAATTTAGGCATTAAAGTTTAGAATCTGTTTTGAATTTTAAATTTCTTCAAGATAGCCCGCTGTTGTGTGCAATCTGAAAATCCAAATCCAACAAAAAAACAGACACAAGGCATGGCATGAAAAAATTAAAAACGGTTTCATGGAATTTGTTCCATCTCCTCATGTAAACGGTTCAACTGCCCCTATTTGTTGCTGTGACAGCAAAACTTACACAGAAATCAGGGATACTCCGGAAGTCCGAAAGAAAGAGGCTGGATTGAGCTGTAGAATTTCGTGAAAAAATAATAGTTAAAACTCTGTGGTTTAGTTTGATTGTTTAGGTAAAAACACTTACTTTGTGTAGCGTATGGAACCGTATGGATAAACAACTTAAAATTTTCCAAATCAATGAAAAATTATAGGATTATTAACTTGCTGCTGTTGTTGCTCTGTAGTTTTCAGCTTTTTGGGGACGATGTGTTGCAGGCGCAGTCGTATACGCTGCGCGGCAGGGTATTGGCTGGCGACACCCGCGACCCGCTTTCCAATGCGAGTGTAACCGTGGGAAACCTGAATGTGTCGAGTGTAACCAACCAGGATGGATATTTTACGCTCAGGGTTCCTGCATCGGCAAGAAACTCCCGGCTGATTATACGCTACCTGGGGTATGAAAACATGGAAATTCCGGTGATTACGCTGCTTGATAAGCCCAACAACCACATTGCGTTAATGCCTTCTTTTATTGAGTTGGGACCGCTTGAAGTGGTTTCGGGAGATGGAAGTGAGCTGATGCGGGAAGCGTTGAGCCGTATACCGCAAAACTACTCTACCGATCCCAATATGATGGTGGCGTTTTATCGGGAATCGATCAAGAAAAATGCGAACTACATCTCCCTGGTAGAAACCGTGCTCGATGTGTATAAATCTTCGTACCGTTCCTACGAGAACGACCAGGCGAAAATTTACATAGGGCGGAAAGCAACCGACATTACGCCGCGCGATACCGTTTTGATGAAATTTCAGGGTGGAATCAGCACAGCGCTAATGCTGGATGTGGCGAAGAATCCGGAAATCGTTTTTGGAGAAAGAGGCGATGAATACATATTCACCATCCAAAGAATGATAAACATCAACAATAAACCGCACTACGAGATTAACTTTATGCCACAAAACGGTATAAAAGATATTCTGTTCCGAGGGAAGGTTTACCTGGATGTTGAATCGCTGGCCATCGTCAGGATGGAATTTAACATGAACGTGGAAGACCGGAAAGATGCTTCCTTTATTTTTATTCGTCGAAAACCACCGAAAATGAAAGTGGATGTGGAGGAGGCCCGTTATGTAGCTGACTTTATAGAAAACAACGGGAAGTGGTTCTTCAACTACAGCAGTACAGAGGTCAGGTTCAGGGTAAGGTGGACCAACCGGTTCTTCGGGCTTTTTGCCACAAACTACACGATCGGCTCCGAGATGGCCATTACGGACAGGTATCAGGAAAGTGTCAAAAAATTCCCAAGGGATGAGCGTATCCGCTCTACCGATGTGATTGCGGAAAAGGTGGAACACTTTCAGGACCCTGATTTCTGGGGAGAATACAACGTGATTGAACCCGACATAGAAATTACGAATGCCATAAAAAGGTTGAGTGGAAGATTATTGCGCCGTGCAGAATAAATAGTTGTAAAATGTTTGTAATCTGAAAATTTAACTGTATCTTTGCCACCCAAAAACTTTTTAAATAAATTTTTACAAACAAGTTTTATGTATTTAGATTCTGAAAAAAAGAAAGAAATCTTTGCCAAGCACGGAAAGTCTAACACTGATACTGGCTCGCCTGAAGCGCAGATAGCATTGTTTTCATACCGTATTTCGCATTTGACTGAGCATCTGAAGTCAAACAAAAAAGATTATAACACGGAACGTTCATTGAAAATTTTAGTGGGTAAACGTCGTCGTTTACTGGATTACCTGGTAGAAAAAGATATCAATAGGTACAGGGCTATCGTTAAAGAATTAGGCCTGAGAAAGTAAAATTTTCCGGAAAAACGAAAAAAAGAGAGTCGACGCTATTCAGCATTACTCTCTTTTTTGTTTTACATCCGCGCGGTCAGAAATCATACAGAATTCCAGCAGAAAAAATGGATGGCAAATTAAAAAATATGTTATAAAACATGTAAATATATTTTGCAGGTATGAAAAAAGAGGCTTATCTTTGTATCGATAACCTAAAACAATCTTTTTTACCTTATTGACAATAACAGGATAAACCGAAGACAAAAGAGGTCATCTCGATCGAGGTGACCTTTTTTTTATTCCATCATAAAGCCGATCAGCGGCTGTTTTTCAGGAAAAACCTGACTGTAATCTTTCGATAGTTCCGAAGTTTTGTATCCAAGAAGTAGCTGGGTCAGTGCATCTATCTCTACATAAAAATGCGTTGTTTCTTTTTTGCTGCTTTTGGTGACGCTCCCGTTTTTTATCACAAAAACAGCATTGTTTTTCCCGATAATGGGGTCTGAAACTTTTACAGAAACTTTTATTTGGGGATATTTTTTTGCAAAAATTATCAACAGCTTTTCTACATCAATGATGCGCGACATGGCCATCAGGCCTTTTTTGACTGGAAAATCAAACAATGCGGCTTCTTCCACAATTGCACGAAAATCGTCCGGTGTTTTTTGTACAGTCATGTCGCGATGACGAAAAAAAGAATCGAATATCTCGTAAGCATTATGGAGGTTTTCCGATTCAACCATAATTTTTTGTAAGTCGGGAAGAGGGGCACCTGCATCAAATGTTTGGGTAAATCCAAATTGCCTGTAGAACTTCATTACTGTTTTGTCCTGCGGAACCAGAATGGCAAGCGGGATTCCTTTTTCATCCATTTCACCGAAAGATTTTTTGATAAGAGCCCCCATAAATCCTTTTTTCCTGGCTTCTGGTAGCGTGCATAGCCCGGAAAAATAAGCTACTGGAATTTCTGAACCGTGAAATGAAAAATCAAACGGGAGCATCTGCAGGGAAGAGACTGCCTTCCCGCTCTCGAAATAGATCAGTGTATTTTCGTTCCTGTATTTCTCCCGGAAATAAATCTCCATGTATTCGTCGGAATCGCCGAACACGGTTTTCCACATGTCGTAAACCTGCTGTCTGGTCGTATTGTCGGCGTAGTGTATCATGGTGATTAATTCTTAAGGCGTGCGTTGTATTTCTCGAGGAGAATATCGGGCTGATAAGACAGCTTGGCATTACGCAGGTTTTCAATACCCATGTCTTCTTCCCGGTTAACATAAGTAAA
>JALHIE010000212.1 GCA_022840285.1 Porphyromonadaceae bacterium | reverse complement strand
ACAAGCCCGGTTTATGACGGGCTCTTGTTGTTTTATTTTTATTTTTGTAACCAAATACTTATACTATGAAGAAAAAAGATTTTCAATCGATAGCCGACAGGCTTGCGAAACAATGCCTTTGGGACAAGGCTGCGTACGTTGGCGAATGGAACAATTTCGCTGTTTATAGGTCGCAGTTAGACGGCGACGGATTGCAATGCATTGGTTTCCCTTATTATTTCCTGTTCGACGTAGGCGGCAATTATCATATTGCTGACGAAACCGAGTGGCGTGGTATTACTGACGCCCTGCATAAAGAAATTGATGCGATTAGCGGTGTACGACGCCCGATATAATATCGTTGTTTATAAGTAAGCCTTCCACCTTGTAAACGCTTATACCGTGCCCCAAGACCATCCTCGTTGTATAGTATTCCCACGTTGCATCGTCGTAATGTTTTCCTGTCTGTGGGTCGTATAGTCTTAACAGACCGTTCTGCAACCTTTCGGCTGTGATGATATGTCCGCCGCCGCCTTTCCAATAGTAATACGCGTGATACCTTCCGGGCTTTGCGGTAATCTTATCGAATTGCGCAAGCATTTGCTCCCGTGATATTTCCGTGTTAAAGTCTTTCCACCCACCGGCTTTGATAGCCTTTGGATATAGTCCTGTTTCCGGGTCTATCCAAGCCATTTCCGTTCGCCTCGCAAGTCGGTGCGTTATAGTACCTGGGCGTTCTTCGTTGCCATGTGCTTCAACGTCGAAGCCCCTGCGCCGTAACTCGTAGGCAACAACGCAAGATTGGCAATTTATTTTGTATTTTCTCAAACCGCTTTCGAAATTCGGATTCGCCTTTTCCTGATTTGCACTAACGTGGTTCATTTCCTTCCCCTGCTTACAACTGATTTTATTTGCGGTAATTGCTTCATTGGCTGTCTTTATAGTATTTTTCATCTCTATTATAGCAGCCTGTAATTCGTTATATCGTCCTTTGATAGCGAGGTCGTCCAAGTGCGATGCATCAATGTCCGGGAAGTATTGCATACATAACATCCGTAGTTGTTGCGCCTGCCTCTTGATTTCTTCGTAAAGGGCTTTCCTGTCTTGCCAACGTTTCCGTATAGCCGCTTCCTCTTGTGCTGTTTTCGGTGGGCGTACAGGTTTCGGCTTTGGCTGTGGTGTAACTTGCGGCGGCTGCGGTGTTATTTGCGGCGGTTTTACGACTGCCTGCTGCTGTGGC
>JALHIE010000211.1 GCA_022840285.1 Porphyromonadaceae bacterium | reverse complement strand
CTGGTGCCGCTGGCCATGCCCCCGCAGTGGCCGCTGCACGGGCTTGCGGGCATCGCCCTGCCCGCCCGCGTGACGACCTGCGGCGTGTCCTTCACCCTGTCCCTGCTGTTCACCCACCGGGGCATCAGCGGCCCGGCGGCGTTGCAGGCGTCCTGCCACTGGCAGCCCGGCGCGCCGGTGGAGATCGACTTTCTGCCCGGCGAAAACCTGGACGAAATGCTGCGCGTCCCCGAGCACGGCAAGCTGCTGGCGCGTACCCTGCTGGGCCGCCTGATGCCGGGCCGTCTGGCGGAACGGCTTGTGCCGCCCGGCATTTCGGGCCGCAGGATCGCCGAACTGTCCAAAACCGCCCGCGCCGCCCTGCATGGGGCCGTGCACGTCCACACTGCCGTGCCCGCGGGCACCGAGGGCATGCGCAAGGCGGAGGCCGCCGCGGGCGGCGTGCGCGTTGACCGGATATCCTCGCGCAGCATGGAAAGCGCGTTGCGCCCCGGCCTGTTCTTCACCGGAGAGGTGTTGGACGTCACCGGGCAACTGGGCGGCTACAACCTGCACTGGGCCTGGGCCAGCGGCAAGGCCGCCGGCGAGGTTGCCTGACCCCGGCCTACCTGCGGAGGACCCGCCGCGCCAAGCCCATCCCCATCCCGCCCACCATCCTTTCCGGACATTCGCGCGAATTTTCCGTTTCGCCCTTGCCTGCGGGCCGCGCGCGCCCTAAGATTATGGAATGACACAGGCGCGGACCGGCGATGCACACCGGAGAGACGCCGCGCGCTCCGCTCACCGGCCCGTCCGCTGACCCTTCCGGCGGCCACCACCCGCGCGCCCGCACGACCTTCCCACAACCTTCCCCACGGGTTCCCCCCGAATTCCCCCCCAATTCCCATGGACGACACAGGCACATCCGGTTCCCTCTACTTCGAGGCAGGCGTCATCGTCCTGCTCATCCTGATCAACGGCTTCTTCTCGCTGGCCGAAATGTCGCTGGTGGCCTCGCGCAAGGTGCGCCTGCGCCAGGAGGCGGAACGCGGCACCAAGGGCGCGGCCACGGCCCTGCGTCTGCTGCGCGAGCCTGACCGGCTGTTCTCCACCGTGCAGATCGGCATCACCCTGGTGGGCATTCTCACCGGGGCCTACGGCGGGGCCGCGCTGGCCGAGCACCTTTCCGCCGCGCTGGCCCGCGTGGACGTGCTGCGCCCCTACAGCGGCCCGCTGGGCTTC
>JALHIE010000210.1 GCA_022840285.1 Porphyromonadaceae bacterium | reverse complement strand
CGCTTTCACAGGCTCATTCTGATTAAATTCGCGATTCAACAGATTTGGAGCAACCTTATAGTTGTGAGAGGCATCCGTCGTCACTTTGAATCGTCTCGAAAGTTTGCTGCGCAAACCCATTTCTTTCATATGGCATGCTACAGTGGTTCTCGAGACAGGAATTCCGGATGCCTGCAAATCCTTCGCCAGCCGGGGGCTTCCATTGCGTCCTTTAGCCGTAAAATATGCATCCCTGATCTTTTCGTCCAACTCCATATACTTCCGCTTACGTTGGCCCTCTGGATCTTTAAGCCAGCGATAATAACTGCTTCTGGGCACTTTCAATACTTTACACATCACCTCGATCGTCCATTGTTTCGAGTTGTATTCCTTTATAAAGAGAAAGATCAACGATCTCTCATGGAGATGATGCTCAAAGCTTTTTTTAATATGTCACGTTCCGTTTCAGCCTCACCCAGACGTTTTTCCAGCTCAGCTATCCTTTTGGCGTCTTCACTTAGAGACGGGACTCCATATCCGGGGAAACTGGCTTCCCCTTTCTGCTGGAACTCTTTCCGCCAACGATATAAAAGAAAGGGGGCAATACCCAATTCCTGTGCAAGCTCGGAAACATTCTTGCGCTCTAAACTGAGTTTGACCGCATTCTCTTTGAATGCCTTGTCAAAATGTGTTCTTTGTTTTCTCATATTACACAAAAATAAGCGTTTATGCTTAACTCTGTGTCCCGGCTAAGTTAGTAATTCCAAAGTATTAAAACTCTACTTGTTATCCAAACATCATCTTCAATTGTTATAAGGTGTGTATTACCCACATCATAATATACATCCCATCCAATAGAAACATTTTTTCCTATATTGCAACCCGTTTTTTTCCATAAATATGCTCTGAAGTTTTTTATACCTAAAACATTTAAGAGTGATGGGAATACTGCAAACCTGGCAATTTTGTTAAGATATAAATACCACACCAACCTAAATGCCTTTGGAGCGTTTTTGATTTTTCTGTATAATACTTGAATTTTCATATTACTTGTTTCTTATCTTTAATATCAAAGGTTTAATCATAGTTATAGATTCATTTAGATATTCGTTTTTAATTAACTTAGAAACAATTAAATACACTACAGACATAGAAATTATCTGCAATGCAAAAACAAATATCGTGTTTTGTCCCGATAAAGACATATCTAATAGTAAAACAGGTATTAAACCAACTAATGTTGCAG
>JALHIE010000209.1 GCA_022840285.1 Porphyromonadaceae bacterium | reverse complement strand
CTGTCCTTACGGGTGCATTTACTGCAGTTACCCCATCATTGAAGGCAAGAGCGTCCGTCTGCTGGATGCCCGGTCGGTGGCCGAGAACATTAAAGAGCTGAAGAACAGTAAAGGCATAGACTATCTTTTCTTTACCGATTCTGTTTTCAACATCCACAAGGAATACAACCGGGAATTGTGTTCGCTTCTGATAGAAAGCAAGGTGAATGTGAAATGGGGGGCTTACTTCACACCCCATAACATGACTTACAAAGACATGGAGCTGTATCAGAAATCCGGTCTCACGCACATTGAATGGGGCACCGATTCCCTGTCCGACGTGCAACTTGAGAATTACAACAAAAAGTTCCGTTTCTCAGACGTAAAGAAGCAAAGCCTGAATGCCGGCAAGCTGGGTATCTACCACGCTCATTTCATGATACTTGCAGGCTACGGCGAAACGGATGAGACCCTGAACCAAACCTTTGAACGTTCCCGCGAGCTGGGCAAGACCATCTTTTTCCCCTTTGTGGGCATGCGTATCTACCCACGCACCAGGCTGTACGATATCGCACTCAGGGAAGGTATCATCTCGCCGGACAACAACCTGCTGATACCTGAATATTACGTCTCCAAAAACGTGAACATGGAAACCCTGCAGGACAGGGCTCATGCCTCGGGCCAGAAATGGTTGTTCCAGGGAGAAGAATCGCCGGAACTGATGGAACGCTTCCGCGCCAAGAGAAAGCGCGGACCCCTCTGGGAGTACCTGATGTACTAAAACCTGTGCTTCTGCTTTTGCCCGTGCAGATCTTAGACAGACGACAGATCGTACCGGTGGTCGCAAAAATCGGCCACCCATCTCTGGTGTGTGATCAGCAGAATGGCCCGATCTCCCACCTCTTTCTTCAAATTTTGCAAAAAAGTGCGTGCTGTCCGGGAATCCAGGGCCGAGGTGGCCTCGTCCAGCAACAGAATCTTCCCCGGACGAAGCAGCGCCCGCGCTATGGCCACACGCTGGGCCTGTCCCTGGGATAAACCCGCACCGCTTTCCCCCAGCTCGGTATCCAACCCCCGGGGCAATTGAAATACAAAATTTGCCGAGGCAATTTTCAGCGCCCTGGTAAGGTCCTGCTCACTGGCACCGGGATTTCCCAGGAGCAGGTTTTCCCGGATGGTCCCGCTAAAGAGCGAACCGCCCTGCGGAACATATACGAAATTGGAACGGGTGCGCTCCGATACAGCCACCTG
>JALHIE010000208.1 GCA_022840285.1 Porphyromonadaceae bacterium | reverse complement strand
ATAAAATTTGTCGTAATCTATCTGCTTGTCAATACCCAAATCCTTGTATTTGGCAATAAGTTCCAAAAGTAACTTCCCGTCCATACCACAAAAATAAAAAGAAAATAGGAACTTGCCGTTGCGAACCAAGGTTCCACCCTCTTTACCTTGTTACAATTGTTGTGTGCTCATCTTTATACAAGTCTGCAATAGTTTGGCCTGTAGCAACATAGATTGTGTCCAGGTACGGGTTGTCGCGGCAGTCAAGGTAGTCCAGTCTTGTATTGTTGCTTACGTCAAGAGACGTCAAAAGATTGTTTTTGCATACCAGGGTTTCCAGCAAGCCGTTTTCGGTAACATCCAGGTCGGATAATTGGTTGTTGCTGCAATACAGGGTCTTGAGTGAGGAAAGTCCACTAAGCTTCAAAGTTGTCAGATTGTTGGAGTTACAGTTTATCAGCTGTAGTTCCAGGTTGTTGCCCACATCCAGGTAGGTCAGCGAATTTCCCACAGACAGCAACGTGTTTACGTGGGTGAAATACTGAATCCCTTCCAAAGACATGATGCTTTTGCCAGACACATTGATGGTCGTCAGGGCGCCGTTTTCTGCCTCGGCAAAAGTTATTTTTCCATCGTTATTTGAATCAAAGTTGGTCAGGCAATAAGCCCGCAAGTTCTCATCGGGGATGTAAACATACGTGTCGGGGATGAAAGCGGAATCATCTGCGTTTAGTTGCGTCACATATTTTTTTCCTCTTTGAAAGCCCCCTGTGGGAGGTATTTTGGTCATAGTTTTCCAGGTTCCGCCGGTTTTGACCTTGATGCTCATGTCTGCAGTCTGCGCTCCCGGCAGCACCATCTTGTAAACACTTACAGGTGTGGCCGACAGGATGACCGGAGCAGACAAGTGTACCAGCACATAGGGGATAGTTCCGTTTTTGTTTATGGAGTAAGGATCTGCCCCGGGTTCCTGGTCAAGGTCAATCGTCCCGGAGGAAAAAGAAAGCGCCCCGGCCCCAAGCAGGCTGATATCTGTCAATCCCTGGCCACTGCCGGTGATGCGGTATTCCATAAGTGTGAACACGTGATTGAACGTCAGTCCCACGTTTGCCGGGTCTCTTCCCGGGGATTCCGGGGCGTACACCTCTAAGGGTATCGACACCATGAAATCAAGGGCCGAGATATGCCTGCTGTCGTTGGCTCCGGCCTGGACTTGTTCGGCCGTCAGGGAAACCGGAACCGCATCCGGGGTCGGCTCA
>JALHIE010000087.1 GCA_022840285.1 Porphyromonadaceae bacterium | reverse complement strand
ATCATTTTCAATGATATATTAGCTAAAATATGCTGCTTTTTTTATCTCTTATCCTCTGATTATCAACTTCATTTTTAACTGCGAAACATCAGTAAGTGATAAATGTTTGTTGGTCGAAAACTTCACGGGTAACGCTTACCAGTTCCTTTTCTTTCCGTTTCTCTTTCTCTTCACGGGGCTTTTCTCCAAGATACAGGTGCATTCCGACTTCTTTGTTCCAAGTGAACTGCATTAACGGAACATCCAAAGGACTGCCTTCACGAACTTTCAGAGCCTTCACGACTGATATAGTCGGATCATTATCCAACTCAATGGAAAGAATCGCAGCCGCTTTACGTTGCAGTTCCGACCCCAAGTGCCCACGAAGCTTTAATCCGTTCGGAACATAGTGCAATACACAAACAATACAGGTCTGATATATTCCAGCCAATCGGTAGAGTTCATCGACAACCCGCAAACTTTCGGCTTCATCATTGGCGGAATGTACCAAATCGGCAATACCATCTATTACAACCAACTGGATACCGCCATATTGATAATGAAACTTATCCATGCTTTGTACAATAGCCTGTAAACGTTCTTTGCGGGACATCCCGGTAAGACAGAAGGCTTTCAACTCTTCCGGCTTTTCTGCTTGTTTTGCCCTCTTTAATAGGTTGGAAACATTCTTAAACAGCTGTACTTCGGACTGTTCTGTATCATACAGCAGAACAGCTTTATTTTGACTGTTTTCGTATACATGGATTCCCAACGTATCTATACGAACATTTTCCGGTTTTATCGACCCAGCCACCAGTGCTGCCACATAGTTGCTTTTCCCAGTTCCTTCACCGCCTGTGATACAAAGGATATTTCCTTGTGTACCCAGTGGTACATCCCCGGCAGATATGATTTCCTGTGCTTTTGCCGGAGGATTATTAAAGTCTATTTCGCACGATTTCAGCATAGTCATAGTATCGCTGTATAGAGTATCTAAAAAATCAAGGAAGAGTTTCAGAAACGATTCACGGTTATTCCCAAGCCTGAAATAATCGGATATATCTTTCTCTTCTTTTGTTCCTGAAAGTGGTAATAGAAGGCGTTTTACGCCGTATTCTGCCAACTGTTTTTTATGTTTGGAAGAACTCTCAAGCCCGGTTTTATCTACATCATAAAGTAGAATGATATGTTTGAACCGGAATGACAGTTTATGAATGATTGTTGCCGGAATGTTTACGGTTTCACTGTTAAAACAGATTGCATGGAAACCCTTAGCTACCAGGGAAAGGACATCCTTTTCCCCGCCGGTAATAAAGACCGTATCGCCTTTGGCGGGCAGTTGTTCAAGTCCGAAACAATAATTATCGCCGATATCTCCGCCATACAGGAATCGTATTTTGGAAGACGGACGGTATAGCTTTATATAGCGTTTGGACTTATAGCCAAATATCGGTTCTGCCGAAGAAGAAGCAATGGAGTACGGCTTGTTATCGGAATTTTCACTTTTGAACTCCCGAACAGAACAAACTTTATATTGTTCCAATAGCTCCGAGTTTATCCCATATTTTTCCCAATACTCTAATTCATTTTGGGTGAATCTTTGTTCCTGGAAACTGTATGGCTTGGTTTTCTTTTCGGGAAGGATGGGTATAGTTGGCTTCGGGATTGATTGGATTGGTATTTCTGTATCTTCCGATAGCCCCAGCGATAAATCACGATTTATGCTTTTCAGGATTTCTACAAAATCAATGGTATTGTTGCAGTTTAATCCTTTCAGTTTACCGACAAAGTAGAAACAATCCCCGCTGTACTCATCATTTCCGAAATCTTTCAGGTTGTATACTCCGTTTTTCCGGTCGAAATATATATTACATGAAGCCTTTTTGTCTTCATATAAAGGATTAAAGAAATTACGCCCGACACGCCATTGACAGGTGATATAATGCTTGAAAACATTCAACCCGTTATTTGTTCTTTCTAAGATTTCTTCTTTCCTTAACATATAGCCTGTGATTTGTTACCAAGTCATTTAGACATTCCGAATTACTTTTAATCAGCCTTTCTTCCAGCATTCGTTTTATCTCGCCGATTTTATAAAAATAGCGTCCTCGAATATTAGAATAAGCAATTGTTCCTGATACCCGAAGTCTTTGCAATGTTTTGTCGCTGATTTTTAAGAATGTACAGACCTCATAACTATCCACCCAGATTTCATCTTCATTTATATTATCCGCTTCTTGCTTATTAAGAACATAATCTGCAATAGCATTAATCTTAGCCTCCAATTCCTTAAAGGCTTTTGATTCAACTGTTATGACATCCATAATTGTAACTTATTGATTTGTTGCAAAGGTCAGAAAGAATAAAATGCTGATTTCACAAGATAAACCCAAGTTGGGTGAGTTTTTTTTAAATAGCCTATATGTTGTTGGTTATGAATGAAATGTGTTTATGGGGTGTTTTACAAGCTATAAAAGGTCTAATTTTGATGAAAATTGGAACGATGTTCTGAGCGTAGTTTAACAGATAAACCCAAGCTGGGTACAACTTGGGTTTATCTGTTTTATCTCTGCTACTATTTATCAGCAGGATGAAATATCAATAATTGTCATTTATTAGGTTTCTTCATTTCTGTGGTTTATTTCAAACGTGTTTTCTATTCTGTAAATAAGTTCTAATTTAGAGGATGACACATTTGTTTTCTTGAATATATCTTTAGATAGGACAAAAGCATTTAAGAGAGCTTTGTTTAGACTTTTTCTTGTGATTATAGGAACAATGGTCTGATATTTATTGTACCAATAAGAAGAAATATCGACTTCCAGTTTTTTTGTTGGACTCTCCCAATGTTTTTCTGATTGTTCATATATCCTTATCAACCACAATGTGTGTTTTTGAATATATTGAAAGATATTATGTAGATGTGCATATTCTCCCCTTTGGAAAAGATTGGATGCAAAAAGTAAATTGTTTATTAATGAATCAGCAAGCCACTCAATTTGAGCTGGAGTATTACGAATTGGTTCATAAGGAGGCTCAATGTCATTTAATACATCTGTAAGTAAACCGTCCTTATCTACTAAATTCATCTTCTCTTTAAACTCAAATGAAGTGTGTCCTTGCCAACTTTTGATTATTGAAATCTCTTTTAATGGCAAAAAATGAAATTCTCCTCTAATGAGATTATCAAATATAACTACATCTGTACCAAATTCATTTACAAACATCAACGCTATTGGATTAACAGAAGATATCCACTTGTATTTATCTATATGGCAATCATCTCGAAGAAAAATATAAAATTCAATATCCGAAAACTTATCGCCTTCTCCTTTTATAAAAGAACCATACATTAAGACAGCAGAAATAGTACAGTCCTCAATAGATTTTTTCTTAAATTCGTTAATTAAATATAATTGTTTCATATTCAGATTATTAATAAGCAGAAATTATATATTCTGCGTGTTTCTTATTTTATTTAATTCACTCAACTTGAAATCACCTGCTATCTGCATCATTCATTCGTTTATTAAGAGCAACTACCAAACGGTTTAAATAAGTCGTTCTTTCTCCTTTTCGTCCTCTAATCTCCAGAAATATCCGGTAAATATCGCCTAATTCAATATTGAATATTTTTTCAAATACTAAGGCTAAAACTTTCAAGTCAATATTCCCGGAATTGACACTCTGTTCGGCATGAACAGCATAAATTAATTCAACCAGAGCAGATTTTGTGTCTGTCCAAGTATGTTTGGTGTTAGTAAGCGAATTTTTGTCAAAGAGTTCTTCTCTTTGTTTCAATCTTGTCAACTCTGATTCCAGATAGGCTGCCAACATATCATTCGCAAGAAGTTTAGCGACTTTGAAATCGTAATTAGTGGAAAAATTGGGATCTCTTTCAAAATAAAAAGATTCCAAATTTAAACCCATTTCCCGCCGATTCCTTACAAAGTAATATTCATCCAAAATTGTTTTCCCAAGTCGGTAGTATTGAATAAAATCATTGTTTTTGTGGTAAAAGAAGTTAATGTTCTCTTGTTCCTTTTCCAAATATTCTTTGATTGTATCAAAACCACATACAGGCTTGTTTAATTCGATATTGTGTATCTTTTTGTAGTAAATTAATTTGGAGAATAACTTTGGTTTTGTTTCTTTGAAAAAATGGATTTCATCAGAATTAGTTTTGAAGTTTTCACTTAAAACTAAAGACTTCATTTCCACGAATCCTCTCTCTAATATCAGAATTATAGGAGGTACATCACGTATTATATTGGATACTTCCAGTTCCTTTATTTGTATCTGATCTTCTATCTGTTTTGATATATTTTCTATTTTTCTAATCATTTCAGTAGTTTTTAATGATAAGACTATCTCTGTAAATTGTTGATTTTACAGACTAATAACTTAAAAAAGGCATAGAGTATTTAGAACAAGAATGATAAACCCTTGTCAAACACACCCTGTAAATCTCTATCTTAAAAGTAATTAGTGATAGATAATCGAATCTAAATCTACGTTTATACCCATGATCCTTTCAATTTAATTATAGTTGAATACTATTTGTTACTCCTATTTCGTTGATGAAATATTCATCGTGTGAAATAATCAAGACTGTTCCCCGATAATTCTTGATTGTTTCCATCAAAATCGACAAGCTTGATAAATCAAGATTATTTGTAGGCTCATCTAAAACAAAAATGTCAGGAATGTGATTTGATATCATTAAACAACAGAGATAAAGCCGCATACGTTCGCCTCCGCTTAACGTTTGACAATTTTTATTCCACGATTCCAGTGGAAATAAAGCTCGGTTTAATCGGATTTTAATTTCATAGTCTGCCAAATTGTCTTTATTATACTGCTCTGCTAATTCCAATACAGTGAGAGGTTGGTTTACCTGCTCATATTCTTGATCGAGATAGACATACGAAAAATCAGATCTGATAACTTTGCCTTGTATTGGAGATAATTCTCCAAGCAATAATTTCAGAAAAGTTGTTTTACCACAGCCGTTATTCCCTCGAATGTGAATTCGATCACCACTCCTTATTTCAATATCGATAGGAGATTGCCAAAGAAATTTATCTTTCACATATCCGAAATTGAGTTCGTGGGCAGAGATTAGAATTTTCCCGTTATGTAGTTTCGTGTCCTCAAAATCTATTTTCAATTCTGTGTTTTGTAGCTGGCGATCCCGTAATGCAGATAGGCGTTGTCTGGTATTGTCAATAATATTTGAATGCTTTTCTCTCAATTTGGCAGAACTGTTTTCTGCTAAATTACCACGAGCATTCATAACGATTCGAGCAATACCACCTTTTTGTTTGCTTCGTTCACCTTGCGAGGTACGTTTTTCTTGTCGTTCTCGAACTTCCTGTGCTTTTTTTCGAGCTACCCGAAGGGCAGTTTGTTCTGCATCAATTTGCTGTTCTAAAGACCGATCTTCTATCTCTTTTTGTTCTCTGTAAAAATCATAATTCCCTCCATATAGCCTAATTCCTTTTGGAGACAACTCGTATGTTGTATCTAAAAGATTTAACAGGCTAACATCATGACTGACAACTACAACTGTAGTTTTTGTGTTCTGGATGTATTCATATAATATTTTCCGAGCAGACAGGTCAAGATGGTTGGTTGGTTCATCGAGTAAAACAATCTCCGGCTTATGCAGAGCCAATCCCGCCAATAGAACTTTCGTTTTTTCTCCTCCGCTTAATAATGAGATAGATGAATCAAGTTCGATGCCTTCTAATCCCCAGTATTCTAAAGCTTGACGACATCTGTTTTCTACCTCCCAATCATCGTTTAGAGTGTCATAGTAAACCTGTTCAGAAGCTCCTCCAAAAATTGCGTTGAGAGCATTTAGTTTTTCTGATACTCCGAGAGCTTCGGCAATAGTCTGCTCTTTGATGTTTATCTGCTGGGGAACATAGTAAGGCTTGGATTCTGTTCGGATATTACCGAAAGAAGGCATAAGTTCTCCTGCCAACAACTTTAGTAGGGTTGATTTTCCTACTCCGTTATTGCCAATAAGAGATACTTTCCCGCCACGTGAAACAGAAAAACTTACAGACTCGAATAGTGTATGTTGATTGAAATAGTGATAAGAAACATCACTGACGATAATACTCATTTTGCAACAATTAATAGTGATTCCAAAGAGGAATCGGATTAAACCGAAGGTATGTAGAACTCTATGGTGTCGGTTTAATTAAAACCAACTATTAATTGTTTATTTTCATCAGAGTATTTTTAAATTCGATTGCAAATGTATGAATAATAGTCGAATAAACCTAACCATTTCTTCAAAATGCTACATACGTGATTATCTCAATAGTCTATAACTCAATTTTATAATGCCGGAAGCGTAGGCAATATTTTCTCTCAATTCCCAATTAGATTCTTTGGGGTTGCTGGGAAACAATGGAATGCCTGAACCTAAAATTACGGGGATGTAGCAGATTTGCATCTCATCAACCAAGCCTGCATTTATGCACATGGTGATTAATTCTCCACCACCAGCTAGCCAAATATCCTGACTGCTTCTATTTTTGAGATCAGATATTCGTTCGATAATATTATCTGTTATAAACTCTATGTTTTCTTTTGTATCTATCGCTTTATGAGATACCACAAAAGTTTTCTTATCCTTGTATGGCCATAAAATATCCATGCATGATAATTCATGATAAGTTCTTCCTCCCATGATAACAGTATCTACAGAAGTTAGCATTTCATTATACCCATAGTCTTCTTTTGTGGGGTTTGGAAATTCGGTTAGCCAATCTAAATCTCCGTCAGGTCGAGCGATGTATCCATCGAGTGAAGCGGCAATGTAAACTTTAATCTTTCCCATGTTTCTTGATTTTAGTGTTTATACTGTTGCTCGCTGTACCTCAAAAGAAAAAGCGTGGAACTCACACTATTCCACCACGAGGTACTGGCATACCCACAGACGAAACAGGCAAGCCCACGCCATACTTTCGTATAGTATGAACATTGCGACTGTTGTCTCGTCTGTATGAAAAGTGCCAGTTTTCGTGGTGAGACGTTCAGCGAACGTTATGTTATATAAAACGGACGAATCCGTAAAAAATCTATTTACCTGATGCAAAGATAGTGATTTCGTTCAGAATACGAGTAAGCAAGGAGTATGAGTTTTAAATTTATTAATAGCAAGAGATTACATTAATGACATAAAATACTGCATTTTTTCAAAACAAGTCAGAAACAAGTGCAAGGTGCAAGTATCTATATATAGATAGACTTGCACCTTGCACCTGAGCTAAGTTATTCTTATTCAGAATGATTGTTTATTAAGAAATATGTTGTATCTTTGAACCCAAGATATATGCAGACAAGCATAGGTCAAAGGTGGACAATTAGGTGTTAAATTTTGTGCCTAAATCGTTACCGATAACAAGTTTGGAAAAATAAAAGCATTGACTTTTAAGCATATAAGAGGAAAGGTTCACCGACCTCTCTCTCCGCAATAAAGGATGTAAATCAGGCAGTTGCGAGATTTGCACCTTTTTTTTATACCCAAGAATTGATGGTTGCATTTCACTTTGGGATAGTGTCTATCCTACCCGTATTTTAGATACGGCAAGGAGGCCAATGTATCAGTTATAGTATTTGTTAAGCATAAAAAACTTACATTTGTCAAAGTATGAGAAAACAAAGAACACATTATGACAAGGCATTTAAAGATAATGCCGTCAAATTAAGTTTCGAGCGCAAGAATGTTTCCGGGCAGGCACGGGAATTGGGTATTGTTCCCTTTCTTTTATATCGTTGACGGAAAGAGTTCCCGCAGAAAGGAATGGGCAGTCTCCCCGGACATGAAGTCCAGTCACAAACGAAGACTCCAAAAAGATTGCTGAAACGGAACGTGACATGACGCTGGACAATCGGGGTGACGTCTTGCCTTTTTGCTGCCAAAGGACGCAATGGAAGTCCCGACTGGCGACGGATGCAGGTATCCGGAACTCCTGTCTCGAGAGCCACTGTAGCATGACCTAAATCCTGGCCATTAGGATGGCTAAGTTTGCAAGACCATTAATAATTGCTTATTCTAAAAATAGTTGTAACTTTGAACCCGGGATATATGCAAAAGAGCACAGGTCAGAGGTGTACAAATAAGGCTCTGTAAAGTTGTGCCTGATTCGTTACCGATAAAAATCCCGGAAGAATAAAGTATTGACTTTAAGTTATATGGAGGGTAAGGTTTGCCGTTCTCTCTCCGCAAAAGATACATTATGTTTAAGCTCAATCAGTTCATGGTTAGTTGATTGAGCTTTTTTGTATCTTACGCTTTAAGTCGCGTTCTAACAAAAAAGCAACCCCTATTGCCTCTATCTGATAATAAGTAAATGGGTTATAACGATGCTTATAATGGTTATCGGGAGCTAACGGGTTTATATACGGAAATGAATTGATTACTATGAAGCATGGATTTATAGGAATGAATCTTGTACGTGATTTTTCTTCCATAAATAAAGGGAGATTGCTGGTACTTGGAATACTGGCAATATATAGCTTTCAAAATGCTTTAATGCATCTGTATGCCAACAACATGGACGGAACAATCGGAATCCAGGGCGACTCAACCGCGGAATATGCCGGTCAGGAATGAGCTATTCGTTTTTTTACTAACGGTAAAATAGAAGCCCGCAATGGGAGTGTTTTTTCAACTTCAACCATCGGGTATTCTTTCGGCAAGCGATATCATTTTCGCTTCACTGTGGATTTGCCGTATCGAACATACTCCGTTTACGTAAGGGAAAACGGAGGCCCTGAACATACATTGGGAACGGATTATTCCTTTGGGAATAAACAATCAGAGGGAGACCGGATTACCGGATGGTCTTTTGAAAATTCGGACACCGTACCCGGTACTGTAAGGGTAACCAACATGAAATTTTATACCGAATGTGATACTTTATCTACTTCGGCTGTGCAACATATGAAATATTAGGTAATTAACAGGATAACTCAAAATATTTAAATTTGATAGAATGAATAAAGTACAGATGCTGCCAATAGTGTTTCTGGCATTTATGCTGTCCGGGTGTGCTCAGAAAAAAACTCCGGTTGTTGTGGCCTCTTACAACATCCGGTATGATAATCCGCACGACGGGACCAATGTTTGGGCCAATCGCAAAGAGCATGTCAAAGCGTTGATCCGGTTTCACAGTTTTGATATCTTTGGAATTCAGGAAGGAATGTTTAATCAGGTGAACGACATTGCAGAGCTTCAACAGTATGCCTGGTACGGTAAAGGTCGGGACGACGGAAAACAAGCGGGTGAGCACTGCGCTATCTTCTATAAGAAAGAGCGTTTTAAACTACTCGATTCAGGCGACTTCTGGCTGAGCGAAACTCCCGACAAACCTACTATCGGCTGGGATTCGAGGGTGAACAAACGGATTTGCTCATGGGGGAGGTTTCGTGACCGGGTAAATAAAAATGAATTCTTTTTTTTCAGTGTCCATTTCGACAACCTGGGAGCGGTAGCGCGTCGTGAATCGGCTAAACTCATGGTCTCAAAAATAAAAGAAATTGCGGTAGACAGGCCGGTAATATGTGTTGGTGACCTGAATTCGACTCCCGAGACCGAACAGATAGCTACGCTGGAAACCATCTTGAATGATGCATATAAGATAACCGAAATTCCGCCCTATGGACCGGAAAGAACGTCGAGCGGATTTCAATATGATCCTGACCGCGAACGTCGAATGGATTCGCTACTTGTAGCAAGGACTCGACAGAGAGATGAAGAAAGTTCAGGCAATTCTGCACCGGTACGTCCCCGAAGCAGGAGAATTGATTATATTTTCACAAGTGGGCAGGTAAAAGTGCTAAACTATGGTGTCATCACCGATTTTTACGGAGAATGCCGATTTCCGTCCGACCATTTTCCTGTCGTTTCGCAAGTTGTAATAGAATAGACCTGATGATGTTTGCATTTTCCAAAATGCTATTTATGTATACTTGTTTCCCAGGTTTGGACGCTGTATGTAGAGCGCTCCGAACAAGTTAACGGTTTTGTAAATTTAATTAATTGATCAACAGCATGAAAATCCATTACTGTTTAATAGCCATTTTACTCTTTATTGTTGGATGTACCAGGTCCAAAGTACCGGGCGAATGGATCGGTGCAGACATTTTTTTCAATCCTCCGGTTGATTATCGATCCGCCCCGTTTTATTCACTCAACGATAAACTGGATACTGCAGAGGTTATCCGTCAGATTAAAAGTTTTAAAGATGCTGGTTTCGGAGGTAGTTTCCTGCACAGCCGCGGTGGATTATTGACAGAATATATGGGACCTGAATGGTGGGAAGTGATGGATGCAGCTGTTCGTACATCCAAGGAGGCCGGCATTAAAGCCTGGTTTTATGATGAAGATAAATGGCCAAGCGGATTTGCCGGTGGAAAAATACCGCTCATGACCGATGATTTTCACGCCAGGTGTTTAAGCCGGATGGATAAAAACGAGAAAATAGGTGATATTGATCAGGTTTTATATGAGGACGATCGCTTCAAGTACGTCATACATAAAGCCAGAATGGGAAACGGCTGGTTCAATGGTACTTGTTATTCCGATCTGTTAAATCCTGATATGGTGAAGTCATTTATCGATAGCGCTTATGCTCCTTATCTTAACCGGTATAAAGACGAAATCGGAAAGACGGTACCCGGAATTTTTACCGATGAACCACAAATCTCACCAAGAGTATCGGGGGGAAAGGAAGGTTCGGTAAGCTTTTCTCCGGTTGTTGTTGAGAGATTCAAAGAAATGCACGGTTATGATCTTCTGCCGGTAATTCCAATGTTGTTTGATACTATTGGCAACTACACGAAAGTTCGTTACGATTATTATCAAACGATTTCCCGTTGCTTCGAAGAAAATTTTACCCGACAGATCGGAAACTACAACGCAGGAATGGATGCTGTGTTTACGGGTCACCTTAACGGAGAAGAAGATTTTCATTCGGCAATGGTCAATTCAGGAAACTCCATGGTCAACTACCGACACATGCAAATGCCCGGTATTGACCAGCTGGGCTTGCATTACCCTCCGCTAAACGTGCCAAAGAGCGTTTCAAGCGTTGCGAACCAGTACGGTATTGCCCGGAGAATGAGCGAATCCTACGGCATCAGCGGCCAGAACATGAGCTTTGAAGACCGTAAATGGCTGCTTGATTGGTTGACTATCAATGGTATTAATTTTATCGTTCCTCACCTTTCTTCGTATAGTATGAAAGGGGAACGTAAGCGAGATTATCCTCCAAACTTCAGTCAGGCACAACCATACTGGAAGTACAATAAGTTGTTCGAGGATTATTCGGCGCGTATGTGCTACGTGAATACAATTGGGGAATATGCCGCCGACTTGTTGGTAATCCATCCGCTTGAATCGGAATACCTGGGGATCAGAAATGACAGTTATCATAAATACAATCAATGCCTGAATCTGTTGCAAAAAAGCCATCGGGATTATGATTTAGGCGACGAACAGATTTTAGCTGAAATCGCAACATTCGAAAACAACGAAATGGTTGTCGGGAAGATGGCTTATAAATTAATCGTTCTGCCCAACATGTTGGTTATAAGAAGCAGTACGCTCGATCTTCTCGAAAAATTCAATGCTTCGGGAGGAAAAATTCTGGTGTATGAACGTTACCCTGAATATGTTGATGGAAAGTTGAACCCTGAAGCCATTAAATCCCTGAAAAAAACCAGTCGTTTGGTTGTGGAAAACGATTTTGCGGAGGTGCTCGACGAGATTCTTCCTGCAGGCTATAAAGTAATGGGGACCGACAACGAATTGATTTGGTCTCATTTCCGGAAAGTAAACCACGGCGGCATATTGCAATTATCCAATACTTCGCGGCTAAAAGAGGTGAAGCTTGATCTTTTGTTTTCATCATCGATAACTAACCCGGCACTCTGGAATCCTGAAAATGGTCGTTCTATGATATTGGTCCCTGGAGAAGATGGACGGATAAAACTCCATTTTGCGGCTACGCAATCGTGGGTTGTCACTTTTGGCGAAGCGTCGAAAGAGGTTGATGTTACTGAAGTTTATCAGCCTCCCGGATTGAAAACTGAATTGGCTCAGATCCAAGGTGCATGGCAGGGAAAACGACTTGATCCCAATGCTTTGACCCTGGATTTCGCGCGTTATTCAACCGATAATGGAAAAACATTCAGTAATCCCGAACCGGTGATTGGTATTCACCAGCGTCTCACGAAAGAGCGGTTTAACGGCAGCCTTATCCTGAAATTTGAACCACAAGTGGCTGATGTCCCGACTAATTGCTCGCTTGTGGTAGAACAGCCTCACTTGTACAGGATATCGATTAATGGTAGAGAAATAAATTTTGAAAACAATGAATATTATCTTGACCATGCCTTTTGTGTTCAAAACATCTCTGGAGCGTTAAGGGAAGGAAAAAATGAAATTGAGATGGTGGTTGATTATGTAGCACCCGAATTATCAAGTCTAAATGCCGTCAAAAGATACGGTACCGAAATAGAAAGCATCTACCTAATCGGCGATTTTGCAGTTACTGCTGTTCCGTCAGCCAAGCCTTTCGGTGTGTCCCAAAAATACAGCGACAAGACGCTTGTCGAAAAACCGGTTTATCACATGGACCGATTTGAAATATCCAACGAAAAAGAGTTGTTTAATGACGATTTGGTTCTGCAAGGCTATCCGTTTTATGCGGGGAAGTTCTTGTTGAGTAATACCTTTAGTGTTGAAAAAATAAACCAGTCGAAAAAGTATTTCCTGTCAATTCCATCATTTGAATCAATTGCAGTGACTATAAGGGTTAATGGCACAGAATTTGAGCCCAGAATTTTTGGTCCGTGGGAGACAGATATTTCCCGGGCAATAGAAGATGGGGAAAATAGAGTTGAGATTGAGCTGGTTAATTCATTGCGCAATCTATTAGGCCCTCATCACCATTCGGATGGCGAGTTGAAAAAAGTTGGGCCGGCAAGTTTCACCGGTAACCCATTGTGGCCAAACGAAGGGGGTGACAACAACTGGTATGAGCTCAGGTTGAATGGAACTTCCACTCTTTGGCGTGACGATTATTGCCTGATTCCTTTTGGATTGCTTGGTCAGGTGACTGTTTACTCTACAGAATAGCCCTCACGTATTCGGTGGCGCTGAGTGCTGCAATAGTGCCGTCACTTACGGCGGTGGTTACCTGCCGGTAGCGTTTGGCAATGCTATCGCCTGCGGCAAAAACGCCGGGGATATTGGTTCTCATTGCCGGATCCACAATCACCTCGTCCCTTTCGTTGATCTCTACCATACCTTTAAATGCGGAGGTATTGGGTTTGTAGCCGATAAAAACAAAAACGCCATCGGTCTCCAATTCGGAAACCACTTTGGTTTTTAAGTTCTCGATCTGCACCTTTTTTAACGTTCCGTTGCCCATATAGGCACGAAGCTCCGATTCCATCACAAAGCTGATCTTCGGGTTTTGCTTCGCCTCTTCCACAGCGTGGGCAAATGCCTGAAAATGGTCAAACTGATGCACTATCGTTACGTGCGATGCAAAGTTGGTTAGGGTTACGGCTTCTTCCAGAGCGGAGTTTCCGCCTCCCACCACAATCAACCGCTTGTCCTGAAAGAAATCGGCATCGCACGTAGCACAATAGGAGATTCCCCGTCCTTCGAACTCCTTTTCACCGGGAATATCCAGCGAGCGGGGTTTCCCTCCGGGGGCCAAGATCACCGATTTCGCCCGGAAGATTCTTCCGTCCTCCAGCTCTACTTCTTTCGTTTCACCCGCTAATTGGTAACGCACAATCTTAACATTTGTCTTGATGGTGCAGCCAAAACTTTTGGCCTGCCTCCTCATAATATCCACCAGTTCGTATCCCTTTATCGTCTCCACACCGGGGTAATTGGCTATTTCGTTGGTCAGCACCATTTGTCCTCCCGTGACGCCTTCGCTTAAGATCAACGTATCCAGTTTTCCGCGCGAAGCATAGATTCCCGCGGACAACCCGGCTGCTCCGGCTCCCAAAATCATTACGTCGTATATTTTCTCCATACTCTCTCTTTTAAAAGGAAGACCAATCCTTTTGGGGATTGATCTTCATGAAATTAATACAAAAAATAACTGTCACGACAGAAACTGATCCAGATTTGATGTGATTTGCTGCATATTTTGTATGCTGGTGGTTGCTTTGGCTACCTTTCCGCTTTTATAATACATGGTGAAAGGAAGTCCCATAAATCCGCGGCATTCGGGAGCATTTCTGATAACTCCCGATTCCGGGCTGTCAAAAGCCATGGAGTAGAATTTCACTTCAGGGCGTTCTTCTTCCAACTCTTCCATGATTTCATAAACAGGAATACACATTGGCCCCATACGTCCGCAACATACCATTACGTTTTCGTTTTCGTTGATAATTTTCTGCAACTCTTCGGCAGTTTCAATCTCGTGAATGTTAGTTCTTAAAAGTTTCATAATTATTGTTGATTTTATTGTTATTTTCCAACGACAAAGTTATGGCATAATTGGGTTGAAAACGAAGAATACCGGCTGACATACTCCATGAAAAAAAATGAGCTTTGTCAGTTTTTGGACTGACAAATGTCAGTTATCTGAAAAGATTGTATCTTTGAAAGGAAAAAGTAAGAAAAATGAACCCATTTCCGGAGAGTGACACAGACAATTGCGAAAAGATGGTAGCCTGTTTTCGCGACTTGAAGCCTGAGGAACTGACGCTTATCAGTTCCGGTAAAACAGAACTCACCTATCTGGCAGGAGAAACGTTGTTTAAACAGGGCGCATTCTCCACCCATGTCTTGTTGGTAATGGATGGGTTGGTAAAGGTTTACCTGCAGGCCGGACGCGATAAGCAGCTGAATTTACAACTGGCAAAACCGGGAGATTTTCTGGCGTTTGCCTCTGTTTTCGGGGAAACGGTACATACTACATCGGCTATAGCGTTGACGGATACACAGGTTTGCATGATTGATAAGGAAAACATGCGTCAATTGTTGATGAACAATGCGGAGTTTGCCATGCGCATTACGTCGCGAAATTTTCGCAATGAGCGTCAATTGTTGACGGTCATCGGTAACATCACGTATACAAATTGGCTTCGGCACTGTTGTATCTTAGCGGAGATGAATTCTCGGGACAAGAAGTTTTTCCGCACCTTTCCCGGCAGGACATTGCCAATTTTGCTTCTATAGCTACGGAGAGTGCCATCAAGTTTCTAAAAGAGTTTGAGCGTGACGGAATCATAGTGCTTGAAGGAAAAGACATCACTATACTTAACCGGCCGGAGTTGGAAAAAACGGAGCGGTTGGGTTAACAAAAGGTTCACTTTCAAAAATCATCCAGGCTTTCCAAACGATCCGCCAATGATATCCAACAGCTCGTTGGTAATGGATTGCTGGCGTAGTTTGTTGTATTGGAGTATGAGTTCGTCCAGCAGGTCGTCGGCATTGTCGGTGGCGGTTTGCATGGCGATAGTACGTGCGGCATGTTCAGACGATACAGAATCTGCGTGAACAGTGTGTAGTTTCATTTTCAGTGCTTTAGGAATGAGTGGTCCATGATGGTTTGTGGATCAGGCTCAACGATATAATCGGGCTGGGGAATTTTCCATCTTTCATCTTCTGTCATCAGGGTAATGGGTAAAAATGTTTCCCGCAACAGTTCCTGTGTACTTTTGCTTTTGTAGTGATGGTAAATTAACTCCACTTTATCGATCTTCTTGTTTAAAAAAAGGTCCATCAGGTCCGAGGCCAGCTGCCGCGTTGCTTCATACGAGGGCTTGTCGGCGATGTGGCGAAAATTATTTGGAGTCTCAAACCCCAATTTCCGGGCTGCTTCATGCACTTTATCACCAATGGCATAAATGTGGATATTCTCTTTTCCCAGAAAGAGGTATTCGTTTATCGTGGCTTTCAATTGGGTGATTACATTTTCATTGAATCTGCCGGCAAGGCTTGTGTTGGACGAAAACAGGATAAGCGCTACCCGCTTTATCTGACGTTGTTCTGCAAATGGGGAAACCAGGTTATCTTGTGAGTTCACAAAAAGCTCCATCAATTGTTGCAGTTTCTGTTGGTACGGATACAGGTTTTCTATGATTTTCTGTATCTTCCGCAATTTGGAAGAAGCGATCATCATCATGGCCGACGTGATCTTTCGTGTCGACCGCACCGACTGTATCCGTGTTTTTATTTCCTTTAACGAAGGCATTGGCTACAACTGTTTCTTGGTGTCGGCAGCAACGGTTTCCAGAATGTTAGCAACGGTATCGTTGAGAACACCGTTTTTTAACTCATTCAGTACGTCTGTCCGGTGGTTAAGCTCAAGAATATGGAGAAATTTCTTTTCAAATTCGGAAACTTTTTCCAACGGAACATCGGTCAACAGCCCTTTTGTTCCGCAATAGAGGATAGCAATTTGTTTTTCTACACTCAGGGGTTGATGGGGCGACTGAATGAGTAGTTGCTCGTTTTTTTGCCCTTTATCGATGGTCATTGCCGTCACTTTGTCCATGTCGCCACCGAATTTGGTGAATGCTTGCAGCTCCTGGTATTGAGCCTGATCGATTTTGAGCGTTCCTGCTACTTTTTTCATCGACTTGATTTGAGCGTTTCCTCCTACGCGCGACACCGAGATACCCACGTTTATGGCCGGGCGCTTGCCGTTGTTGAACAAATCGGTCTCAAGAAAAATCTGTCCGTCTGTAATGGAAATCACGTTCGTGGGAATATATGCCGATACGTCTCCTGCCTGAGTTTCTATGATGGGAAGAGCGGTAAGGGAACCGCCACCTTTTACTTTTCCACTCAGACTTTCGGGAAGGTCGTTCATCTGAACAGCCATCTCCTCCTGCGAGATAATTCGTGCCGCACGCTCCAGTAGTCGCGAATGCAGGTAGAAGATATCTCCCGGATAGGCTTCCCGTCCCGAAGGACGGCGAAGAATCAGCGATACTTCCCGATAGGCCACGGCCTGCTTGGAAAGGTCATCGAACACCACCAGGGCGTTTCGTCCCGTGTCGCGGAAATATTCGCCTATGGCAGTTCCGGTGAAAGGAGCATAGTACCTCATTGCTGCAGGATCGGATCCGTTGGCGGCAACAACAACCGTATAATCCATAGCCCCGTATTCCTTGAGTGTTTGTACGGCCGCAGCCACCGTTGAACCTTTTTGCCCAATAGCTACATAGATGCAATACACCGGATCCCCTGTTTCGAAATTACTGCGCTGGTTAATGATGGTATCGATGGCAATGCTGGTCTTTCCGGTTTGCCGGTCGCCAATGATAAGCTCGCGTTGCCCGCGACCGATGGGAATCATGGAGTCCACGGCTTTCAGTCCCGTTTGCAGAGGAGTATTTACGGGTTGCCGGAAAACTACCCCGGGCGCTTTGCGCTCCAGCGGCATTTCATAAACCTCACCGGTTATTTTTCCCAACCCATCGATGGGTTCACCTATCGTGTTTATGACACGTCCCAGCATTCCTTCTCCCACAAAGACTGAGGCTACCCGTTTGGTGCGTTTCACGGTTGTGCCTTCTTTGATTTCTACCGAAGGCCCCAATAGGACAGCACCGACATTGTCTTCTTCAAGATTCATCACGATGGCATCCACACCGTTGTCGAAACGGAGCAGTTCGTTAGCTTCGGCATTTCGCAGTCCGTAAATCCGGACAACACCGTCGCTTACCTGCATCACAACGCCGGTTTCGTCGAATCGAACATCGGTGTCTATTGCCTGCAACTGCATACGCAAAACTTCCGATACTTCGCTCGTTCTTATTATATTGTTAGACATGTTTTTATTATCAGACGATTTTACTATTCACTTCTTTCAATTCGTTCTTTATCCGGAGTAGTTGTCCCGATACGCTTGCATCTAATCGATTATCGCCTATTTGAAGTATAAAACCTCCTAAAATGGAAGCATCTGTCAGTCGCTCCAATTCTAATGTTTCACCCGTTTTGCTTTCTATAAACGACTTTAACCGGTTGTACGTGGGTTTATCAACTTTAGTGGCCGTGATAAGCGTTCCGCTTAAGATGCCGAACTTCTTCCGGTATAATTCCAAAAAGCGCAGGGCGATATATTGCAGCCGCTCTTCCCTTTTATTTTTGAGCAACAGATCGATAAACTGTTCCAACGGTTTAGAGATACTTTCCCCTGAGGCGGTATGAATCAGTTTTCTTTTTTCCGGTATACTTATAGCCGGATTTGCCAGGGCTTCCCGAAAGTTGTTCACCTCCGAATACATGTGCAGAAGCATTTTGATTTCTGAATACACTCTTTCCTGCAGGTTTTGTTCTACGGCAAAATCCAGCAAAGCGGTGGCGTATCGGGTGGAAATAAGTCCTGTGTTCATTAAGGAAAGAATTACGATTTTGAAATAATTACTTCGTCCATTAGCCGGTTTATCATTTTCGATTGTTCTTCCTCTGAGTTCAGTTTCTCCCGAAGTATTTTTTCGGCCACACTCACTGAAAGTGATGCTATCTCGCCACGGATGGCCCGTACGGCGCTTTCTTTCTCAATTTCAATCTGTTTTTGAGCATCTGTGATGATTTTATCGGCTTCTATACGGGCACGCTCTTTGGCTTCTTCAAGTATCCGGTCACGCGATTGTGCTGCAGCCTCCAGTATTTTTGCTTGTTCCAGGCGGGTTTGTTCCAGAATTGTCTGGCTGTTCTCTTTCACCTTGTCCAGCTCTTCATGCGCCTGTTTAGCTTCCAACAATGCGTTGTCGATATACCCTTTCCGTTTATTCACCATCTGTAGGATTACGGGAAATCCATATTTCATCAGAATGAATGCAACCATTCCAAACGAGAGCGACATCCAGAACACAAGTCCCGGTTCGGGGGTCAATAGGGACATACCGGTGCTATTTTATCAGGATAAATCCACAGACTACGACGGCAAACAGGGCTACTCCCTCTATAAGGGCAGCTGAAATAATCATGTTCATGCGGATATCTCCTGCCGCCTCCGGTTGCCTGGCAATCCCTTCCATGGCGGATGTGCCGATTTTTCCGATTCCCCATCCGGCGGCCAGAACAGCGATACCAACACCTAAGGCTGCACCAAAAACATCCAGGCCCGAGCCCGTAGCTTGTAATAAAATTGAAAGTAGTTCCATAGTTTTTTTAATTAGTTTATTTGTTTATTGTCTTGTATTTTGTTTCCACAAGTTCTTTTTCTTTCTGATGCGATTCTACGCGTGCCATCCCGATAAAGACGGCAGACAGCATTGTGAACACATACGCCTGTATAAAGGCCACCAGTAACTCCACCAGCATGATAAACACAGTGAAGATAACCGACAATGCCGTCATGGACGCGTTTATGGTTGTACCCATGCTTGCCGTTACAAAAACAATGGCTGTCAACCCCATCACGGTGGAGTGTCCGCCGGTAATATTGGCAAAAAGACGGATCATTAGCGCGAAAGGCTTGGTAAAAACCCCTACCAGTTCGATAACGGGCATCAACGGGACCGGAACTTTCAGCCATTTAGGTACATCGGGCCAGAAAATTTCCCTGTAATATTCTTTTGTTCCGGTAAGATTGATAACAAGCAGGGTCGAAATGGCCAGAACCATCGTTACAGCTATGTTTCCGGTGACGTTTGCCCCACCCGGAAGAACAGGGACAAGTCCCAGAAGGTTGTTCAGAAAAATAAAGAAAAATACCGTCAGTAGAAATGGAGCGTACCGAGCATGGTCTTTACCGACGGCAGGTTTTATAACATCATCATGGATGGACATAATAAAGATCTCCATCAAACCGATAAACCCTTTTTTCCCTTCCATCGGATTGCGTTTCAATGAACGGGCAACGCTCATTACGAGAATAATCAGCAAAATGGACGAAAAGATAAGCGATGCAGCGTTCTTGGTCAGCGAAAGGTCAAACGGCCTTATTTCGGCTCCGGAAGCATCTCTTTCAACAATTTTCCCTTTGTATTTTCCTTTGTGGGTAACGTAGAATCCGTTAAATGAATTTTCATCATTATGTAATTTCGACGAAAGGAACAGGTGCCATCCGCTTATTTTACTGTGAAGAATGACCGGAAGCGGAACGGTGATGTGCCCGTTATCCCAGCCGATAATTTTCCATTCGTATGTGTCTGCCAGGTGTTCGAGAATCATTTCTTTCACATTCAATTCTTCGGCTTGTGGATCCGGACTCGATTCCGGTGAAGCCGAAAGGGGCAGAGCCATTAAAAATAGTCCGCACACCCACATCCATATGTGAAACGGGTACTTCATCGATCTTCCAGGTATTTCTTTTTAACCGGATTATTTTTCTTTTGTTCTTCTTTCAGATACATTTCTATTTTCATATAGATATAGGTTTCTATTCCGAGATAGATCAGGTAAAAAATAATAAAAATAATGGCGAAACTGCGTATTTGCTCTTTGTCCAGAAACCAGTAAAGAGTGATGATTGCCACTCCTGTAAATACTTTTATTACCCGCAACAGCATGTACATATTCACTATTTCCTTGGGATTGTCTTTAGGCATTTTCATCATAATGAAAATAAATACTAATCCGGTTATGTAGAAGAAAAGCGGAAGTACAAAGTACGCATCAATCAAGGTGTCGGGGAAAAATATTTTTAAAATATACCATACTCCGAATCCTGTAGCAAACAACATAATCGTGTGAACGATGAGAAAATGCCTGACTAATCTTTTCATAATTCTTTGATAATTGATTCCAAACAAACCGTTACCTTATTATTGTTCTTTTCCACAAAACCATCTTCGATAAGCAATTCGATCAGTTCGTTCTGGCGGGTTACAAACGAAAGTCTTCCTTTCACCAGCAATGAAATAATGGATGCATGATTTTCCAGTATCTGAAACGAACCCGATGCGCCGGGGAGTGTGACGGAGCTGACACTGCCGGTGAAAATCATTTTTTCGGGAGAGATAATTTCTAATTGCATGATCGAAGAATGTAAATTACTCTTACAGCTGTGATTGATCCATTAATTTTTTCCCTTTTTCGATGGCTTCATCGATGGTGCCCACATTCAGAAAAGCCATTTCAGGATATGAGTCAAGTTCGCCGTTGAGGATCATAGTAAATCCCCGGATAGTCTCATCAATGGGAACCATTACTCCGGCTTGTCCCGTGTATTGCGCTGCCATGAAGAAAGGCTGGGAGAGGAAGCGCTGCACTTTCCGGGCACGGTTTACTGTAATCCGGTCCTCATCCGAAAGTTCTTCCATCCCCAGGATGGAGATAATGTCCTGAAGTTCCTTGTAACGTTGCAGAAGTTGTTTCACGCGCATGGCTGTGTTGTAGTGATCCTCTCCCACGATAAGCGGATCCAGGATGCGCGAAGAGGATTCCAGAGGATCAACAGCCGGATAGATGCCGAGCGACGAAATCTTACGGCTCAGCACGGTGGTGGCATCCAGGTATGAGAAAGTGGTTGCCGGAGCCGGGTCAGTAAGGTCATCCGCAGGAACGTATACAGCCTGTACCGACGTGATAGAGCCCTGTTTGGTAGACGTGATACGTTCTTGCAGCAGGCCCATTTCTGTTGCCAGTGTAGGTTGGTAGCCTACTGCCGAAGGCATTCGTCCGAGTAGGGCTGAAACTTCAGAACCGGCCTGCACAAACCGGAAGATATTGTCGATGAAAAGGAGGATGTCGTTGCCTTCACCCGATTGGTCACGAAACGATTCGGCAATACTGAGTCCCGACAGCGCTACCGATGCCCGGGCACCGGGGGGCTCGTTCATCTGTCCGAAAACCAATGTGGCTTGTGACTTGCTAAGCTCGTTGTAATCTACTTTGCTCAAATCCCAATTCCCTTCGTCCATGCTTTTTTTAAACTCTTCGCCGTAACGGATCACCCCCGAATCGATCATTTCGCGCAAAAGATCATTCCCCTCACGCGTGCGTTCTCCCACTCCGGCAAAAACGGAATATCCGCTATAACCTTTGGCAATATTGTTGATCAACTCCATGATCAGCACGGTTTTGCCAACACCAGCTCCGCCAAAAAGTCCTATCTTCCCGCCTTTCAGATAGGGTTGAAGCAGGTCAATTACTTTTATTCCGGTGGAGAGAATTTCCTGATTTGTAGTCAGGTCTTCGAACCTGGGCGAAGGACGGTGAATGGGGTAAGCCCCGGAGTGATCGAGCGGTTTCAATTCATCTATGGTCTCACCTGTCACGTTCATCAGACGTCCTTTTACCTGCTCTCCCACAGGCATGCTGATCGGTTGTCCCAATGCTTTCACTTCCGTCCCGCGTCGTAATCCGTCTGTGGTATCCATGGCCACGGTACGAACCGTAAACTCGCCAATGTGCTGCTGTACTTCAAGTATTAATCTCTGTCCGTTGTCTCTGGTGACGAAAAGTGCGTCTTGAAGTGCGGGGAGCTGCAACTCTTTTGATTTTTTCAGATCGAAGTATACGTCAACTACAGGCCCGATAATTTGAGATATATATCCAATGAGATGAGTCATAATGTGTAAATAAAGAGGGGAAACCTAATTTTACAAATATACGAAATATATCCGATAATACCTTTTTTAATTCATGGCAACGGTAATTGCCTTGTGCACCAACTGCGTTGATTGCTCGTTTATTTGTATGTTGTTGCCCGTTAGCAACAAAACGGATTATTTATTTTGTTAATCCGGATTGTGTCTTAGAAGAGCCAGGAGAGAGGCGGACATTTTCCCGATACTTTCTATCAGGTTAAACTTGAATTTATTGAACTTCCAGTTAAACATGTGCAGTTTAAAGGTGGCTAATGATATCATCGTTAAATCGTTCGATGAAACCGACTGAATAAAGATTCCCTTTTTTTGTCCTTCTTGGAGAATTTGCTCTAGATGACTGCTTGTAACGGTCATTAAACCAGATATTTCGTCATTTATCTTGTCGCTTTCGTCCATTAATCCTTCCGAAAATACCACAACTACGTAGTATGGATTCTCCTTGAAATAGAGGCTGAGTTTATTGAAAAAGGTTTCAAAATCTTTTTCTACATCGCCGGTTTTTGTCAGGTTACTTAATATTTTGCCGATATTATTTTTCAAATATTTAAGCATCATAACAATAATCTCTTCTTTACTCGAAAAATGCCTGTAAATAGCACTTTCGGAAAACTGCATTTCTTTAGCGAGATTTTTAATTGTTAGCCCGTTAGCTCCTGAAACGGTAATGATTTTTCCGGTCGCTTCAATAATTTCCAGTTGTCTTGGTGTAATTTCCATTGTTATAATCAATTGACGGTAAAAGAGAACATAACTGCAAAGATAAATCTTATTTACGATTACCGGGTTTTATTTTTTATTGAATAAGTGGGTAAATACAGGGAGTAACTATTCATCCTTAGTGTAAGTATACTTGAATAGCTAAAAACTGTACCTTTACCGTAGGAAAAAATATTTTCCTGTGTCCAATATCTAACCTGAACGCTGAAACGAATAAATGTCGGACGAACAACTCATACACGAAATACTATCGGGCAATACTTCTGCCTTTAAAATGCTGATGGAGAAATACCAATTACGGGTATTTCGCACCGTTTGTATCAGTCGCTCGTGTTCTTTAAAGGTGAATCGGAATTTACTACATGGCTCTACAGGATTACCGCGAATATGAGCATCAATTTCGTCAATCGAAATCGAAAAAACCGCTTCTTGCAATCCCTCGAAGATATTTTTTACAAGCCAAGCGGTGAAAAAACGCCATTGGAACAACTGGAAGAGTCGGAACGCGACCAGCGTATCCGCAAAGCAATCGATTCGTTGCCTGAAAAGCAACGAACGGCTTTTGTCTTAAGTAAATGTAGGAAATTAAATGTCATCGTGTCTAACTCATTAAACAAACAACAAGAATGAAAACGGAACATCAAATAGATGATTTTATCCGACGCGAAAAGCAAACGGAACCTAATCCGTTTTTAAGCAACCGCGTGATGGCAAACATTGAAAAGTTGCAGAAGCCGGAAGTGAAAAAAAATCCGGTTTGGCAAGTTGCCGCCGTTTCTGCGAGTGTAGCAGCTGTTGTTTTTTTAGGAATATCAATAGGTAACAGTTATGTTGACAGCATATCGCCGGAAACGGTTATGAACATCAATGACAGCCAGATGGAAAATTTAGGATATTACAACCTCGAAAATTATGAATAAGACAAACAAAATACTGTGGTTCGTAATAGCATTGCTGGTTATCCTGAATCTGGCAACCATCGGGACCATTTTCTACCATAACAGGCAGAGTAAAGACGACAACCAGGCAATTGTTCTCGATGAAAACCGGCCAAACCCCTTGACCGGACGTTTGTTTTCAGGGAAGCGAACCGCCATTTTCAATACGTTGCCAATGATTTGATTTTCGAAATGGACTCACTGAAAAGCGAGATGTTTGAGGAGTTAAACGGGCCTCATCCCGACTCAACAAGATTGCATAATCTGTCGGCTCATTTAGGCAGGCATCATGCCGAACTAAAGAATGTCACCAACGACTTTTATCTGAAAATAAAATCAGTATGCGATTCCTCACAATGCGAGCGGTTGCAGGGAGCTTTTCTTCCGCTTTTCAGAGACGGGACGGCAGCTAATTTCGGAAGAAGATACAGCCGTAACGACAGCATTGGTCGCGGGCAGGCGTACAGGCACAGATACGGACGCAGTTGGAGATCGCATTAGATAAAATATAAACACATAAATTTCAATTAAAAATTAGAAAAGATGAAAACAAAACTTTTTATTCCAGCTTTAGCAGTCGTTTTATCCGTCGGGATGGTAACTGCTCAGAATCAGAATCCGGTCAGAAAAGACACAACAACTTCTACTCAAAATGGACCTGCGTTTGTGGATAAAGACAACAACGGTGTTTGCGACAATTTTGAGAACGGGACACCGAGAAATCCGAATGCAAACGGAAAACAGCGCCTGCTTGACGGAAGCGGCCGGGGGATGGGCTTTCGTAACGGAAAAGGCATGCCGCGGCGAGGCCGCGGACAAGGCTGCTGCATAGGATTTCGCAACGGTAAAGGGAGTGCGGTAAATTTCGTGGATGCCAATAAAAACGGCATTTGTGACCGTAGGGAATAAATCACAACAATCACAACAACCGATGCCGGCATTCAACACAATTATGCGAATTTAATTCATGCATCAGAAAACCATTTGTGTGCTTGCCGGAAAAATTTATTACGCAGGAATGTTGAGTTTCAATCCAAAATACTAAATTTACAGCGTTTTTGCGATACCGTTCTACCTCAACACAGGAATCTCAAGATTTACTCATCAAAGCCTATGAATATTAGAAAGAATATTGCTGTCAGCGAAAACGGATTTATCTTTAATCCCCTTACGGGAGACAGTTTCAGCGTTAATCAAACGGGTGTGTTTATTCTCCGTAAAATGAAAGAGGGTGACAGTGATGAAGATATCATGAAGGCACTCCAGGAGGAATACGAATTAGATACCTACACCGCCGAAAAGGACCTTTACGATTTCTTGTCGTTACTGAAAAGTTACCAACTGACCGAAAATGAGTAAAAGAAAAATTACCGTCGGGGTAACCGGACTCAACAATATCGACAGCCCGGGACCCGGGATTCCTGTCATTCGCGCATTGAAGGAAAGCAGTGAATTCGATGTGCGCATTATCGGATTCTCGTACGAGACCCTGGAACCGGGAATTTATATGCATGAACTGGTGGACAAGGTGTATCAGTTGCCATTACCCACTGCAGGATCATCGATGTTGAAAGAAAGGCTGCAGTATATTGCGGGCATTGAGAAAATAGATGTAATCATTCCCAATTTTGATGCAGAGCTGCACAACTTCATCAAGATACAGCAGCAATTGAGAATGGAGCTAGGCATCGCCACGTTTCTGCCTTCCCACGAATCGTTTGAAGAGCGACAGAAGTCGGAACTGAACAAATTTGGCGAAAAATACAACGTAAGGGTGCCGAAAAGCCATATGATAAATCAGCTTTCGGAATTGAAAAAGCTCGAAGACGATTTGGATTATCCCATGGTTATCAAAGGCAGGTATTACGACGCATACGTTGCTTCTTCTCACGAACAGGCAAGCGCTGGTTTTTACAAGATAGTGTCCAAGTGGGGTTACCCGGTGATTGTTCAGGAATTTGTGACCGGAACGGAAGTGAACGTCACCGCCATTGGTGATGGGTATGGCAACTGTATCGGTGCCGTGCCGATGCGGAAGCTTTACATCACCGACAAAGGAAAAGCGTGGTCGGGCATTTCGCTGGAAGATGATAAGCTGATGGAAATTACACGCCGGGTGATTGAAAACAGCAAATGGCGCGGTGGCTGCGAGCTGGAATTTATCAAAACCAAGAAAGATGAATATTATTTGCTGGAGATGAATCCGCGTTTTCCAGCCTGGGTTTACCTGGCAAACGGATGCGGGCAAAACCACGCCGAAGCATTGGTGAAAATGGCGCTGGGTGAAGAGGTAAAACCATTTGCCGGATATAAAAGCGGGAAAATGTTCATCCGCTATTCTTACGATATGATTGTGGATATTACGGAATTTGAAAAAATTTCAACAACGGGGGAAATGTAAAGATGAAACCTACCTATGAACGCCCTGTCATTCAAAAACTGAATACGGGCTTACTCAATAAATTCGGCAGCAGAACCGAGTACACACCGGTAAAACAGATCGACGGTGTTTCCGTAAACAACTTGATGGATCAGTACGGTTCACCCTTGTTTGTGATCAGCGAGAAAACCATCCGTCAAACCTATCAACGTGCGTTGAAGGCGTTTAAAATGCGTTACCCGAAAGTGCAGTTTGCCTGGAGCTATAAGGGCGGGCGTTAATCGACGAGGCCGGGTACCTGCTGGGGTCGGTCCTGGCTACGAAACGTCTGGCTGACAGTAGGCGGGCAACCGTTCTCGATATCGGTGTGAACATCATGTTCACCTCTTTCTGGTACAATCACCGGGTATCGCCCGCACAGGATTTTACGCAACACGCTGAAGAAATGGCGCTTTATGGACCGTTGTGCATGAATATCGATTGTCTTCGGGAAAGTGTGAGCTTGCCATTGTTGAAGAAAGGAGACCGTGTAGTGGTTCACGAGGTGGGTGCTTACAACATGACACAATGGATGCAGTTTATCACGCTTCGCCCGAATGTGGTCTTGACCAACCTGATGGCGCACCTGCTCGGTTTCTCGAAAGAAAAAATCAGAACCGGGCTATACGGTTTCAACGCTGTTTTTATCGGGATCAGTATGGTATATAAGTTTCACGTGAACCCGGCGCTGTTTGTGCTTTTCTTTTTTTCTGTTATTTTGGGATTT
>JALHIE010000207.1 GCA_022840285.1 Porphyromonadaceae bacterium | reverse complement strand
CAAACTCAATAAGTTCTTTGACAAGTTTATCATTTAATCTTCTGTTCGGTCTAATGCCGGACACGCGAATAAATCGATCGAGCATATAGGCGTTGTGTATCATTGTTTTACACGATGCCATCGAAAACGGGATGCCCCTTTCCCTTGCCAGCACTTTTGCAAGGTTCACCGAGGTAAGCGAGGCATTGAAGTTAAATCCAAGTTTTGCCACATCCCTTGCCTGCGATTGCATGAGCCCGGTAAATCCCTTGGCATCGCGAAAGCAGAACTCGATTTGAAAACGTGTCCGGTAATACTCGATGACATCCTTGCCGCTCATGGCGGTATTGGTGGAGAAGAACAGTTTGGGGCTTTTTGCCTCCCTATCGTACCAGATGACCAGCCTCACTTTCATCTTGAGTGATTTTGACCAGGCGATTAGGGTATATAGTTCCCCGTTGTCTATATTGATCTTCTCGACCCTGGATTTGTCCAGGTTTGCCATGTCAATCCTGCCATCGTAGAGTTTGGGTCTTCCCCTCTTGCCGGTAGGTTTTTGCAGGGTGGGATAGAAAAGGACGGCATCATTCCTGAAGCGGCTGACCAGTGCAAAGCCCATCCCGTGCAAACCCTCCACGAAAGTGCTCCTGGAGAAGTATGCATCGGCAACCACATAGTGGCTTGCCCGCTGGAGTTTCTCCTTCATTGAGCCCAGTACCCGCAGGTACCAGTCAATCAGGTTTGAATCCCGGCTTTCCAGAGTCTGGCTGTCAGGTGTCTGTACCCCCTGAAGGCTGATGCAGTCATTGTTGTCGATATCGACCAGCCCGATTCCAAGGATCTCCAGTCCCCGTTTGGATTGACCTGCGGCACCCGACCAGAAGTAACCAATCCATGGGGTATGCTTTCCCGATTTGGATATGAAACTGGGATCAACGGCTACAGCCTTCCTATTCCCGGTCAGTATGCGATCCGAGAGAGACAGGTTAAACCCGCACCAGTCAAAATCCTTCGAGAAGTTCTGGCGAAAGCGTTGTTCACACGATTTGCCATATCTTCCCAACTGAAGGAAGTTGATTCTTCCGGGAATGACCATATATAAAATCAGTGTCTCCATCAGGAATGTTTTGAAACTTTTGTGTAACTTCGTTGTCAGTTCACTAAGGACATCATTACAGATACCACCCATATATTGGTCAAGCAGGCTGTTTCTTTTCATTACTTTATCGTAGTAGGATACCATAAAGTTACTGAAATTCAGTCACTTGACCATCTTTTTTATCTTAAACTTTGTTCATATATATCTGAATATTAATTAGTTATTAAATATTTACCGAAGTATTGAAGAAAAATAATCCACGTTTAATATAATAAAGAATTATTTATAGAATAGGTCGGTTTTTTAAAGCGTAACTGCTACAAGTTCAGAAAGGAAAAGTCAGTTGAATTTGATAGAGTACAGATCCGCATCTTTCATGAAAATTCTTAAACGAATTATTCTTGAGGCTAGTGATTCTACGTTTTTATTTCCTTTCCAGGTAACAATTCTTGAAATTTCATTACCAATGATCGTATCTGAATCATCCATTGTATAACCGGGTATCGGTTTCCCATGCACATCCTGAATTTCAAATTTAAGTTCACCGGCCGCAGAGGTTGAATAGTTTATTTCAAGCTCTTTTCCAGAAAAAGTGAATGCCTTGCTGAGGACTTCCC
>JALHIE010000206.1 GCA_022840285.1 Porphyromonadaceae bacterium | reverse complement strand
CTAGTATAAAGTTCTTTAAATAACTTGACATTTTCGTATAATTTTTATATTTTTACGCCAAAAAAAAGCTATGGCGGATAAATATAAGAAGAGGGGCAATCTGATGTGTACCGAGAAAGAGAAAGAGCAATTGGAGAAGATATCGAAAAGCAAGAGCGAAGAATATCGGAAAGTTCAGCGGGCAAGGATATTTTTACGATACATGGAGCATACGCCGGTCGCCCAAATATCGAAGGAAGTTGGTCTTAGCAGGGAGTCGGTTTATTCGGCCCTTGATAAAGCTTTTGCATTTGGTCCGATCGCAGGGCTGGAAGATTTGTCAGGGAGAGGGGTAAGGCCTACAATCAGCGATGAGGATAAAGCATGGGTGATCTATTTGGCATGTAGTTCTCCCAGGGAATATGGGTATTCCTATGAGGTATGGACATACAGTTTATTGGCCAAGCATATTCAAAAGACCTGTGAGGCAGAAGGTTATCCAAAATTGAAAAACGCAGGGAAAAGCCTGATACATGGGATTTTGGACAAAGCAGGAATAAAGCCCCACAAAATCACTTATTATTTGGAAAAACGGGATGAGAAGTTTGAAGAGAAAATGGCACAGATACTGGCTGTCTATAAAGAGATCCAATTAACAAACATCCTGGAAAAAGATAATAGGAATGATCATTTGAGAAAACATACAACTGTTTCGTATGATGAAAAGCCAGGGATCCAAGCGATAAAGAATATTGCTCCACAACTATTGCCGGTAGTTGGCAAGCACAAAACCGTGGGAAGGGATTATGAATACAAAAGATTGGGAACCGTATCCCTGCTTGCGGGCATTGATCTGCACGATGGCACGGTAATACCGTTGGTTGAAGACAAGCACAGGAGTGCAGAATTTATAAAGTTTTTGAAAAAACTCATCGACCATTATCCGGAAGATTGGAAAATACGCCTTATTCTGGACAACCATTCCGCCCACCGGTCAAAAGAAACGATGAAGTTTTTAGAGACAGTTCCCGGTAAATTTGAATTTGTTTTCACCCCGACACATGGTTCATGGCTGAACATGATCGAAATGTTTTTCAGTAAGATAACCCGATCCTTTCTCAGGCATATGCGCGTTGAAAGCAAAGCTGAACTCAAGCAAAGGATCTATCAGGGTATAGAAGAAATTAATCAGGAACCTGTTGTTTTCAAGTGGAAGTATAAAATCGAAGAAGAAAAAATAGAAACAATTCAAATGTCAAGTTAATTTATGAACGAACTACTAG
>JALHIE010000086.1 GCA_022840285.1 Porphyromonadaceae bacterium | reverse complement strand
ATTGACTATTTTATGGAAGCATACATAAATGGACCATTAACCTTATCACATACTATGAGATATGCGTTGTTACACAAGAACGAAGACATTCAATACAGCATGAAACTTGCAAACAACATACAATCAACAAAAACATATGATGTTGATATACAACCAATGAATTATTTTGAAAAATCGTTTTTTGTTGGTACCAGATTCTTATCAACCAAAACAAAAACACTTCCAATGATTGCTGGTTTGTTTGGTACGGAAAATATTTCACTTCCCATGTTTTTGCGATATAAAAAGAAAAATATTGTAACACCATTTATAATGAAGCAGTACACAAAAAAGTTTGATGCAACAAAACCATACACAATCACAATGCTAGACAAAATATCATTACGAAGAATATACAGATTGTCCAATACGCTAACAAACCAACCATTATCCAATTATGATATGGACATAACATTAAAACTATATATAACTTCTCTTTTAATGGATGTTTGTAATAAAAGAACGTATCCTAAAAAACACACAATGTCAATTACTCTAGTAGGTGCCTGAAATGCGTCCGGTTACTTTATCAATAATTGAAGGTAGAAACTTCATATTAGGAACTTTCGATACTTCTGGTTTTCAAACATGGTGGAAATCACTACCGTTTCCGGGCGACGTAGAATCAATAAAAGACATCACGCACGTTTACGGCCAGTACCATGTTTGTATCGTAAAAATGAAAAACGGTACATATTCAATATACCGAACACATGATTCTGGAAAAACATGGACAAGCGTTTATAACACACCAGATATTATTTATAGCATAACGCAAATAGATTATGGTCATGTAATTGCAAGTACTTCAACTGGTTGGCTCGAAAGTACTTTAGATTCCGGACTGACGTGGTCAAAAATATCAAGTTTTGCGCCTGGATGTGTAACGGTAATAAACATCAGTGATGATGTATTGTTTGGGCACGACTGTTCTTCGGTTTGGCGATCATATGATATCGGTAGAACATGGTCAAAAATACTTAACAAAACTAGATGGACATCTATTGGTTATCATGATCCAGGTACAACTAAAAACTTTTCTTGGAATTCTTATGCATATCCGGCGTTAACAGGAGTTGGCCAAACAATATTCGCTGGATTTGGACCATACCTAAATATTTCAGAAGATCTGGGCGAACATTGGTTTACACACCTGCAAGGATGGAACCGATATTATGCAACATATAAAGGAGGATGGGGTGGCTCAAACCTATTTAGTCCATTCTACAATACCAGAATACTGCAATTAGAAATGACAGATACATCCGGAACAACACTAGACGAAACTGCATTAATGGCACGAGTCTTAAACTTAACCACTAATCAAGTACTTTATGCATATTCTGGTGACAAGTATTATTTTGAAGATAAAAAAACAGGATTTGCATGGCAAACAAGATTTACATTACCGTTCGCTGACGACAAACATGGAATAATAAGTTCATATGATGTATTAAGACCAGGTTCCAGTGAAAAGGATAAACTCGTTGTGGTTTGTAGTTACAACGCAAACAACAACGCTATTGTAATGCATTCTACTGACAATGGTTGGACATGGCTGACTCTTAACCACAACGATGTTTCCGTATATGAAGGTGACCCATCACAAGAAATTATTTCAGATATTGGACAACACATATTTGATGAAGAATATTGGACAAAATCAACGTGGACTGGTCCCCCTTGTCATAATGGTGGTAAATGGATAATTGAATATAATAAAACGGTTCGCGGCCTTTCTTGGGATACTGATATTATTTCGGTGTTTAAAAATCCGAAAAATTACGGTATGCTTTATGCTTCATTGATTACAAAAAATAAAAACTATGTAATGGATATTCTTAATAAAAAGTCATTTACAGACACTATCGAAACAGATTCATTGTTACAGAAAACATGTTATAAAAATTTGCTGGTTGGCGGATATTATAAAACAATATTTGAAAAAGCATATTCCTTGGATCTGGTCAATGCTTCACGTTTAACAACATCAATAAACCCGGATTCTTTGGTATTAAAAACAATGGATTCCTTTTTTACAATAAGAATGAATCAAAAAGACACTACCGAAAAATCGTGTGACTTTGTTATGAAACTTGTGGAAGACCACGTCGATGAAATAATGACATCTATTAATAGATATACGTTACAGGCACCTGATATCAGATATCCAAGTGTTCCATATGTGCCGTTTGATAGTCGAAACCAGGAAGTGACCTAAATGCTTTCAATAGGTCAACGTGCCAAACTAATAGAAGCGATTCCAACGAAACTAGCGAACTTCACACTAAAAAAACTGCGCCGCGACCGTCTAGGAAACGACGACTATGAATTTCCAAGTATGAGAATAGCCATACTTTCTCAAGGCATTCGCAGTCATCCGAGTACCGCGGGACCCACACGAAAAGATAGATTGGGTTACCAAGGCGACGTCCGGCAATGGCTTGGAGAATACCAAAGAGCCACCATCAGTCTAACTATCCTTTGCGAAAGCGAAACTGCTATAACCGATCAAGAAACTCCAGAAACCCTAGACCAAATCCTATATGATCTTCAGCAAGAAATTTCAATATGGCGTCTGGGTTTGAAATGGTCAACAGACCTTATGAAAGTCCTTCCTGGTAGCATGAGGGTAACATATCTTCCTCCAATAATGTCGCATACTACCGAACATTGGATTTATCCAGCAAACTTAGACTTTACTGTAGAATACGAATTCTCAACCCTGGATCCAACACCAAACATTCACGCAATTGCATATGATTGGTCAATTCCATGTGAAAGTGGGACGCACTTTATTATCACGGACTATCATCCGCCGTGTTATGGTATGGGAATTTCAGTTCTTGGTTGGAAGTCAGAATTTTCCATGGATGTCTTACTAAACAAAATCAGTAAAGAAAAAAGTTATAGTATGGACATGATACTAATTAGTGACTGATCCACAACGATTATTTTTTATATTTGTCTTTTTTTTGGTTCCTTTTTTATTTCTCTATACCCAGAATCCAACAATTTTTGGCTACTTATGCAACTCCCCGAATCATCGATCATTGTAACATTTATTAATAGGTGTTTATATTCCGCATACTCAGGAAGTCCATCCATATCTATTATTGTACCACGATTCTTTGAAATTTTGGTAACATAACCATGCACATGAAAGGCATTATTATATCCATCTTGTGATATTTTGCATACAGGTTTATTAAAGTCATTTTTGTCATTTATTTGTATATATGTAACATTTATAAGTTGCTTTATTTTAACATTCCTTGTTTTTGTAAAAACTTGTTCTGATATAGAATATACAGAACATATTAATGTTGTTGGATATTTAGGTAAGTCATGCGGTGAAGCATATACTTCAATTGTGTATTTTTGAGGAAGAACGGAATGATCAATTTTTTTAGTATATATCTGGATGTCACTAGAACTTCCCCACGGCACAAAAAATAATACAAACAATAATAATACCACTATTAATGCTTGTTTATTCATGTTTGTCTTAATCCCCTTATGCTTCTTAGGGTCCAGCTAATCCAGCCTAGTCCTAAGCCCATGAAAACGATTCCTACTATCGCTCCAAAGAAATCTAGATCTAGCACAGAATTTATCACTACCATTACTCCGAGGGCAGCAACTAAGATTCCTGGCATTGCAAATAGTGTTTTTATACCGCCTTCGATGAGTTTACCGATCTTATCAAATGTGTCCATGTACTATACTATACTCCTTATTGTATTTATAGTTTTTGGTATCGGATCGTAAAATTGTATATTCTTGCTTTTATTTTGATTAGTACTTGAATAAAGTTTACATAAATATCTGAAGGTATTTACATTGAAAAAAAAATATAATAAGGTTGATGAAACACAAACCGAGGACTTTTATGAACCATCCGTAGTTCCTGAATTTCCTTCTAAAATGACTATCTATGATGCATGGCGAGCAAACAAGATAACCTTACAAGAATACCAGAAATGGTTGAAAGACGGTTATCCTAAGAATCTTTTAATTAAAGTAAAATAATATTTTGGTGATTATAAATGGTTGAATATGGTAATCCAAGTCAATTCGTTCGACTTATAATTAAGCTCGAAACAGTTGGCCCCGTACCAGTAATCGTAGGTAAGGGAGTTGTTCTGTTAGTAGGACGATCTGTTCGTGGTCCAGTAGACGAAGCAGTTGCAATGACAAGTTCATCCGCTGCAAAAACTTACTTCTATAGTGGCGGACTCAAAGACGCAATCGAATTAGCGTTTGCGCAAGGCGCGCCGGTTGTTTACGCTGTAAGAGTTCTAGGAACCGGGCACGCAACTGCTTCTGTAACACTAGACGATGGACTAGATACTCCTAACGACGTCGTAAAAATTGAAGCAAAGTCTCCCGGTCTATGGGGAAATGCAGTATCTGTTAAGGTATTGGAAGGCAGTTTTAAGGCCACCGAAACCACACCTTATGCGATTCCTGGTGCCGGGACAGCCGGTCCTTACTACACTCAATATACCAACATAATTGCAAATGATTCCGCAAATTGGGTTCGGGTGGATGGAGTTCCGTACACTGAAGCGAATGGAAAGTTAGTATATACGGCGCCTCCAACTGCTGATCAAGTCTACGTGAATACCATCGATGGTAGCATAACGTTTGGTACTCCGGTTGCAGCAACTTCCCTAATAACGTATAGCCTGAAATATAAAACCGTGAAATTAGTTGTAACTGACAACGAAACCACATACACGTACGACAATATATCATCACTTACAAAGTTGGTTGCTAGACTTATTGGAACTGGTTTTGTCACAGCAACAGCAATTGCTGGTGAAACTCATCTTCCTGCAACTAGTGTAACGCCGTTCGCGCTATCTGGTGGACTAGACGGCACCTCGATTTCTACTTCCGACTGGGAAGAAGCATTACGAGTTGGTGGAGCTGCTGCCGCTGAATTAGTTGGCGCACCACAAACTTGTGCCCTGACCGAATATGAAGTCGAGGAAGGTACCCACGACCTAATTCCTGTACTGGATGCTTGGTCAATGGAAATGGCAAACAAGTTCCATCCATGTCAGTGCTTTATTGGAGTTGCCCCTAACCTAACTGCAGAACAAGTCCTCGATATTGCAGCGGGCTATTCCAACCGTCTTCTAACGATCGTAGCCAATAGCTGGGACAATTCCACGACTTCTAGAAACATTGCAGTTGCAAGAGCTGGCAAAGAAGCCGCTGTAGCGCTTGGAGAATCTGCCGCACTTCCACGAAACGCGATGAACGGTCTTAATGGTCTACTAAACACCTACGACCAAACTGACGTAGATGTAATGACTCAGGACACCGATGCCCGCGCAGACGTTATTATTAAGAGTCGCGGCATTCGGCCATACGTTGGAATAACCACAGACCAGACCTGGCAATTCTTGAGGACTGTTGACAACAGAACCATCAATTACGTTATTGTTGCTTCTGACCAAATAGCGCGTCAATATTTCCATGAAAAGCGAACCGGTACTATAATGTCCGCAATGGAACAATCAATCAAAGCTATCCTCAATGATTTAATGCGCGATGAAAATATTCGAGCATATTCTATTGAAGTAACCCCAGATGAAACCGATACCGGCAAAGTAAATATCCATTTGTGCATGGAGAACATTGGTCACATTGAAAGAATTGACGAAACAATAGCCGTTGGTATTCTAAGTGATCAAGGAACAGGAGTAATAACTGAGGTGGAATAAATCCCCTCATAAACATTTTTAGGAGATTAAACTTATGGCATACACAATTGTTGCAGAAAGTCCTGGTGATATTGTAATAACTTTTACTGCAAGTGGCGGAGAACCCCATAGCATTCCATTAAAGTCGCTTACAGTCCAGAAATCAACAGACATTAGCAAAGAATATGGTACTGGCTACCATCAAAAATACGCTCACGTACAAGGCAAAATTGATTATGAAGGCGACTTCGAAATTGGTTCTTGGTGGGTATCTGAAGCCGAAAATCCCAAGACGTGGATGGACTTAATCAAAGAAAACCTAACCTGGAAAGGCGTACAAGGACTTTCAAAAGAATTTGAAATAATGGTAAATGATGTAGGATCCGAGTACGATCGATCCTTAAAAGAACCGACACAAGTATCTTCTGGCACCATAGTAACGTACCACCGATGCCTACTCAAAAGCGATTCCTTGAATATCGGAGACGTTGGTTCCACAGTATCAACAAGATATAGCTTTTCTGCCTTTAGCAGAGATCCAGCATAAACAAATAACGCAAACATAAAAAAGTAAGGAAAGTTTTACATGATAACAAAAGATTTAATTTTAGAAGGCACTAAATTCCGGAAAAAAGTAAAAGTTTCAGTATATGATGAGGAAATAGAAGTTCGTCCGCTAACCGATGTTGAGATTGCTAAAATATTTAAGACAGTCGAAGACTCTGGTTATGATACTTCAGATCCCAAAGTATCTGATAACTTTATTTTGCAAGTAGAAGCTTGTCGTTACGGCATCGTAGATAAAGCCCTGCACGAGATTGCTAACCCAGAAGATCCAAAAACAGATCAAAAAGAGGTTTTCGAACTCATGATAGGCAATGCCCTCATTGAAATCGGCCAAGCTATCATTTCTATTTCCACCGTTGGCAACGAGGAGCTAACAGATTTTTTCAGACAGCTGAAGGTCAGCGTCTAACTTTTTTACATCATTCTGGTTACAAACTAACAAACGTTCCTATTCACAAACTAACCAGAATTCAGATAGACGCAATTTGTAAAATGCAAGAAATAATAGATCTAGCTAAAGCCGGTAAATCTCAAAACCGCAAAATGACCCACCGAGAATTCGTTAACGCAATGAAAGGCAAACGCGACAAAGCCAGCTATGACAAATGTACCGAAACCCAAAAACAACGTTGGTTAAACATTGTGAACAAAAACAAATAGGTAGATATTAAATTATGCTAGACAATTTTGCCAGATCCGTTCAAATTCTAATAACACTATCCGGAAACATCGAAGAACAATTAAAAAATGTTTCAGTATTACTAGATAATCTAGCCAACAAAAAAATTGTTATAAATATTGAATCAATAAATAACCTAACTGGATCTGCTGACAATGCTGCAAAATCTATAAATAAAATTTCAGATAATGCAAAATCTACCGAAAAACACACAACTTCTAGTTTTGATAATATTAAAAAATCTATAGATAACGTAAATGATGGCATTGGAAATTTGGTGAATTCACTTGCTGGTATTGCGATGGGCGGTGCAATTTCAGGTTTGGCCTGGAAGACATCAGCAGAATCAACGTTGTATGTTGAACAGATTGAGCGTGCCATAAACAGTAACAAGAAACTCAAAATATCGTTCGCCGAGCTCGAAGAATTTTCAAAACAACAAGCGGAAGCTGGTGAGGGTACTCGACGTTCCAACATCAAAGAATACTATTCTGTTTTGATGGCAGGATCAAAATACATCAAGGGCTCTTCTACTGAAAAGCTCGCTAAGGCCGATTATATTACTAATTTTTGGTTTGCGAATCAAGAACTCATGAAGGGCCAAGGATTTGGCAGCGCCGAAGATCTAGTTCGCTCGTCTGTGCGAACCACCGGAAAACTAACCGGTACACGCAGGGATGCGCTTGCAACAGCACTAGGTGTCGATCCTGAAGGCAAAGAAATGAGCAGCGCCAAGTCCCGCATGAAGTACATGATGGAAAAAGGCGAAGGCACCGACATGTCTGAGGCGCTATCAAAACGACCCTGGGAAGGATTTGCGACCAGCCTTAAAAGCCTGAAGGATTCCATTGGTGATAGTCTGGTCTGGCCGATGAATAAATTCGTTCAATTGCTAACGGGAGCCGTCAAACTCCTGAATTCGATTCCTGGCGCTAGCTTACTTATTGGCCTTGCGGGCGGTGCTATAGCACTCGTATCTACTCTTACTTTGCTGAATGGGGTTTTATCTCCTGGCATAGCACTGTTGAAGCAAATGGTATTACTAACGAACGCAGATACTGTTGCAAAAACCATTAACATACTAGCATCAAAGGCCCTTATCATTACTGATTGGTTGGGTGTTACTTCCAAAGCAGCTCGTACTACAGCAACTGCCGCCGCTGCCGCCTCCAGTGCTGCATTAACAGGAGCCATAGGCATGGAAATTGTGGCTTTAGAAGTAGATGCTGTCGCTACAACCGCCGCCGCAACCGCAACAACTGGATTGGCTGCTGC
>JALHIE010000205.1 GCA_022840285.1 Porphyromonadaceae bacterium | reverse complement strand
AACAGGAGCGCTACTCATAGATTGTATGATACTTTTCTCTATGGATCTTTGAATGTACATTCAATACGTTACGTTATTTTACCATGCAAATATAAAAATTTATTTTAAATTTACCTGCATTACCACTTCCCTACTGCCACCAGGATCTTTACCACCTCTTTGATTACTGTTTCAATGGCATCCAGGGCTTTGGGGACTTTGTTCATGCGGGTGACCCGGGTATGCAGTTTCTTGAGTAGTAAACGATTCTCTGCTCCCTTGATAAGGGAAACCTCGCGCCCGCGGAGGGAAAGACCCATTGGCTTTGCTTATGGGAGGCGTTTCCCGTTCAACCCTCCTCACTACTCACATCTCACTCCTAACTCCTCAATACATCATTCCAAATAACCAAAGTGGTATTTTGTTTTTGTGTCCTATTTCGAGATCATCGGAAACTACAAAACTGTTTGGAATATCCTTTATCTGGTCAAAAGCTTTTCGTTTGCCTCCCACTTCAAAAGTATATTTATCCACAATAAAATCGCCCTGGTTTGCCAGTGACAGGTTAGAAACAGCTTTCAACTGATTCACAAAAAAGGTTTCTCTTGCACTACCGATATTTGGGTTTTCACCAAAAATAAACGATAAATTTGTATTGTTGAGCAACACTTTATCGGGTTTTGTCAAATCTCCTATAGTTTTACTCTTAAAAGAAACAAGATTTAGCAATTTTGCATTAGCCAGCAACGATAGATATTTGACAGTAAGATTTCTATTCGTATCTATCGCATCACTTAACTCTTTGATGTTTGGCGTGTAGGGCACTAATGTGGAAAGAACCGCCAGCAACTTTTTCAATTTATACCGTGAACCAAATTCAATATTCTCGACAGCCGGAATATCAACGTTAATTACATTGTTTATAGCTTCTTGCAGTTTGGTTTCGTATTTTTTCACGCCTTCTTTGTAAAACAAATAATAGCCGTTTCTTAGATATTTTTTGAATAACGGCATTATTTTTATGCCCTCAGTAATCTGCATGGCTATATTTTGATGATTTTCAATAATTTCTTCTAATGACAAAACAGGAAAATCACCGATATTTTCAAACTTCAAAAATTCTCTAAACGAGAGGCCTTCGAGCGTTTCATAAACAACCCTTCGTGACAAATCTGCCGTTGAATTAAATATTTGTAAAAGCAGAACTCATCGGCCAAATCAAAAATAGTATGATTGGCAAACCAAGTATTGTCCAGACTCGCAAAAAGGGCCTCGTCCTTATTGGCGAATGTTGTTTTAACATGTTGAACCAACATCGTGGTCTTCCCAACTCCCTTCGCCCCAATAATTGCTATACAATGCTCGTCCCAATCAATATTCCGATAGAGGTATCGATACATTTTTTATAAATAGCATTTTATACGAATAATTGCTCTTTATAAGTAGCACTCCTCACTCCGAATTATCAAAACTACCGGTTCCACCGGTTATCATTAGGCTCTTTAACTGTCATACCAGCCATTGGGCGGCAGGAACTACTTTGATTTGTTTATTGCCTTCAGACAAGGTGTCTTCTGCTCCGTTCAGTACAATGATTGTCAAATTGTTGCAGCCTGTCAATTCGGAGCCTTTCACCAAGCCTCCTACTTCTCGACGATACTGTTTGGTACCTATCGCATCCAATTCTGTAGTCACTTGTATCAATTGTAAGACTTTATTTCCTTCACAAATTACAAAGTCCACTTCAAAACCGTTTTGTCGGATGTAGAATACATCTTGATATTCAGGTTTTATCCGTCTTAGCAGTTCTACGCAAACCACGTTTTCCGCAGTATCGACCAGATAGCTCTTGCAACTTGTCTGACGTGTCTTGCTCTTGAAAGAGTACTTGTATATCAACCTGATCAGGTAGGCCTCCGCAAGATATGACACATAGTTTTTAACTGTATGTGTTGACCCTACTCCATAAATTCGGGCAAGGCTGTTGTACGAGATCTCTTGACAGAAATTATCTACTAAATGGTTGGCTATCTGCCATAGGGTAGCCTTACGTTTTATATTGTAACGACGACATACATCTTTTCTGACGATTGCGACAAGAAGAGATTGAATATAATCGCGTTTGTCATTTTGAACTGCCAGTTCAGGGAATCCGCCTTCTATCAGATAGTTGTCAAGTATCCGTTGGCGCAAAGCCCTATCCTTTGTGGTAAATGTGTCGATCGCAATGCCGGCATATAAGCACTTTTCTTTTAAAGAAAATGGATACAATACTATCTGATGATTTCTTCCAGTAAGGTATGTACTTAACTCGCCGCTAAGGAGATTTGCATTTGAACCTGTCAAGATCATCCTCATTCCCTGACGTAACATCCTGTTTACAAAAAGATGCCAACCTGTGACATTCTGTATTTCATCTAAGAACAGACAATCAAAATCGCCGTTAATCCGGTATAGTGCCTCCAATATCGGATTGAGCACTTCAGAAGAGATCCCATAAAAGCGCTCATCATCAAAGTTGACATATCCAAATTTGATATGATTTCTCAGTAAAATGCTTTGACACAGTGTGGATTTTCCGCTACGTCTGACACCTATCACGATTTGTGCCAAATTACTTTGTAGATCAATCCCGGATTCACTTTCTCGTGTGCACAGTTCAGATAAATTTATCCGTTCTAATTCGGCTTTTTGGTCAGAGAGAATCGTCAGTATTTCAGCAGTTTTCATTGTCCAAAAAATTTTTTCACTGCACAAAAATAAGAAATATTTATCTCGCTACTGCACAAATACACGAAAGACCACTCTTTCTACTGCATAAATTAAAACTACCACTTCCCTACCGCCACCAGTATCTTCACTACCTCTTTCACCACAGACTCTATGGCATCCAGGGCTTTGGGGACTTTGTTCATGCGGGTGACCCGGGTACGGATGCGTTTGGAAAGATCGTTCAGCCGGGCGGTAATCTGTTCCATGTCTTTGTACACTTCTTTTTGCAGCCGGGCAATGGCCAGTCGTTCGGCATCCCGCAGGGCCAGCGCCGACAGTTCCAGCAACCCCCGCTCCTTCACTCCAAGCGTGAGGTCCAGCCGTTGCCGGTCCACCTGCTCAATCGCCTGCTGGAT
>JALHIE010000204.1 GCA_022840285.1 Porphyromonadaceae bacterium | reverse complement strand
ACACCGCCGGTGACGGCCACGGCGTGGACGCGGGCACGGACACCGTGTCGTGGACCATCGTGGACATGCAGGGCAGCGAAGTGGTGTACGACAAGACCGCCCCCGCCAGCACCGGCGATGCCATCGCCGACGACATGCGCGGCCCGGTGGTGTCCATCGAAAGCGCGGTTTCCAACGCCACCGCCGGTACCATCACCGTCAGCTTCAAGGAGCTTGCGGCGCAGCCTGACGAGGCCGTGGACGTGCTGGTGCAGGTGGTGGACGGCAACGGCAGCGCCACCACCTACACGGTGGTCATGCAGCCCAACGGCACGCTGGAGTTGAAAGACGGCAACACCTACGGCGGCGCCATAAGCATCCCTGAAGGCGGCGCTTCACTGGTCATCAACGGCGTGTCTCAGAACACCGGGTACTTTGTGCGGGTGGAGGGCGCGCAGGGCGGCGAAACCCGGCCGGACAGCAACTTCACCTACGTACAGGTGGGCGGCACGGGCGGCGGCACGGGCCACGGCGCCGTCACGCTGGCCCTTGACGCGCATGACGTGCGGGAAGACGCTGCGGACGACGGTGTAAACCAACCGCTGTACACCGTCACCGGCACGCTGTCGTCCGGCTACGATGTGTGGGGCAACGGCGACGTGTCTTTCACGCTGAAGACCTTCGACAACAGCGCCACTTCCGGTACGGATGGGGACTACGCCTCCGGCACCATGCAGGTCACGCTGGACAAGGGGCTCATGGCGCTGGCGAAGCTGTCCGCCACGGACACCTTCACGCTGGACATCATGGAAGACGGTTCCACCCGGTTCACCGTGGCGGACATCAACATTCCCGGGCTGGGCACGCACGAGGCGTCCATCGTCTTCAACAACGGCGCGGCGGCCATCTACATCGACGGCAAACCGGCGGACAGCGCCATCGCCGAATGGGTTGAAAGCCATATCGGCAAGGCCGTCACCCTTTCCGGCCCCCTGCCCGCCGTCAACGACGATTCGCTCATCGAAGGCGACGAAAGCTACACCACCATACTCACCGGGCTTAGCGGCAACGCCGTCACCACCGGCGACGGCGCGCTGGACACCACCACCATCGTGGACGACGACACACCGAAGGTGAAGGTGGAAGTGACCGGCGGGCTCAATGACGACGGCAACGCCCACGAAGGCCAGACCCCCGTCACCGTCACCGTCAGCCTTGTGGACCCCGTTACCAACGAGCCGCTCGACCCCGCCAACGGCCCCATTACCCTTGAACTGACCTTCGGCGGCGACGCCACGCGCGGAACCGACTTCGTGCCCTACACCACCACCGTGACCATCCAGCCCGGCGAGGGC
>JALHIE010000203.1 GCA_022840285.1 Porphyromonadaceae bacterium | reverse complement strand
AAAGGCGAATTAAATTTCAGGAATATTGAACAGCTTTTCGACAACACCAAAGTTAATCGCCCCTACCAGATATTGCAGGTTTTTATTTATGCACTTTTTTATAACAGTCCATTACCGGTTTCTCCCGCCGTTTATTACCTGAGAAATATTTTCAGGGAGCACAACCCGGCCATTACCTTTGCAGGGGAGCCCATCACCGATATTTCGGTTTATTTATCCGCGTTTACTGAAAAATTAAATGTTTTTATAGAAGAAATCTTCGATAAAGACACTCCTTTCGTCCAAACACAAAACGAAAAGAACTGCGAATGGTGTGTCTTTAAGGATGTTTGCAGAAAATAACGGAAATTTCTTGAAAACAGTTTGGGAATTATCCTGTTTTCCTGTCTATGTTCGGATAAAATAATTAATTTTGCGACTTAATACTTTCTGGTTTTAAATTTTAAATTTTTGCAAAAATGAAAAAAACTAAACTTTTATCGAAAGCTATTTCGTTGGTGTTGGCTGGAGCCATTTTATTTGCAAGTTGTAGCAGCAGCACCCTTATTCAATCCAGTCCAAGCGGTGCAAAGGTGTACCTCAACGGCGAGTATGCCGGGGTTACCCCATACACACATACCGACACCAAGATTGTGGGAAGCAGCACGCAGGTGAGATTAGAAAAAGAAGGTTATGAAACACTGAATACCGCTTTTTCCAGAAATGAAGATGCCGATGTGGGAGCTATCATTGGTGGAATTTTCTTCCTGTTCCCGTTTTTGTGGACCATGAAGTATAAACCTGTACGCACTTACGAGTTGGTTCCGTCAGGAAATGCTTCACTAACAGGAAGCGACAATATTACAACTGCACAAAAGGGATTGGTAAAAGATGCAAATGGAAATGAATACATTTCCGGTGTGCTGAAAGATTAATCCTCAGTATATATACTTACAAAAGAAAAGACAATCTCATCGATTGTCTTTTCTTTTTCTCCTCTTCCACACCGTTGTTTCCAATACCCTGTTTTCGGTAATGCGGGAAGTTTTTCTCACGGTGAGTTCCATGTCAAACGGCTCACGTTCCATCTCAAAATAGTTTCCAAGTACCGCCCTCAATCCATCCAGTGTAGTTACAGGTTCTCCGTCCTTCTTAAATCCACCCAGCCACTTTTCGCGCTGCGTCTTCAACAGATCCCAGTTATAAGAAGATACAATAACGAGATAACCTCCATCGTTCACCCGTTCGTGAATGTGCGACAGAAGCAAGCCCGGATCACTCAGTTCCTCCAACAGGTTGGGCATAACGATAATGTCGTATCCCGTATAATTGGGTTTCAGGTTCATGGCATCGGCCTGCATAAAAAGAAGGCTCCCTTTTCCTTTT
>JALHIE010000202.1 GCA_022840285.1 Porphyromonadaceae bacterium | reverse complement strand
GGACACAGCAGGCAGTTGCAGAACAAAAAAGTTCCGCACGATGAAGAAAAATATTACCTTTCTGCTATAGAGAAACAAGGCGAACAGATGTTACGCCTTGTAAATCAGTTGCTCGATATAACTAAAATCAGCTCCGGACTAGACAAACCGGTATGGAAAAACGGTAACATCGTGACTTTTATCGGCATCTTGATTGACCGGTATCGTTTATTTGCGAACGACAAGAATATCTTCATCTCATTTTATCCCCAAAGTCCGCTTATTGAGATGGATTTTGTGCCCAATTACGTAACCGATATTTTTCAGAATTTACTATCGAATGCCATTAAATACACCTCAAATCACGGTTTGGTGAGCGTTTTGATTACGGCCGATGAGAAGGATATAAAATTAAAAGTGACTGATAATGGAGTGGGCATAGGCGAAGACGATATCGAGAGAATATTTGACCTGTTTTACCAAGTTCCCGATTCGGGAGATAAGCAGGGAAGCGGTATTGGATTGGCTTTTACTAAACAACTGGTGGAACACATGAATGGGAGCATAGAGGTGAAGAGCCAACTCAACAAAGGATCCGAATTTACCGTTACTCTTCCGTTAAGAACAAGCGAAAAAGTAAATATCGAGAAATGGGAGCCCGGCAGTGATTCGCCTTATAATACAAGTTTTTCTGTCGATTGGAAAGAAGAATCAAAAGCATTAAACTCCCTTGAAGAAGAGCTTCCCCACATCGATGGCAAGCCTACCATTCTACTGGTGGAAGATAACCGGGATGTTCTCTTTTATGTTCAGTCACTCTTAAAAGATGAGTATAACGTCGCTACAGCTGTTGACGGTGTGGAGGGTATGGAGAAAGCTCTTGGACTGGTACCGGATATCATCATAACAGATGCCATGATGCCCCGAAAAGATGGGCTGACCTTGTGCAAAGAGGTGAAATCTTCAACAATTTTAAATCATATTCCGGTCATTGTGATAACGGCAAAGACCACCTCGGAAGATATGCTGACTGGCCTTAAATGTGGGGCAGATGTATACATCAGAAAACCATTTCAACCGGAAGAACTTTTAATCAGAATCTCAAATTTACTGGAATTTATTAAGGTCATGAAAGTTAAATACATGAAGGCTGTATTGGAAGAAAATACAAAAGAGCCCCTGGATGCCAACATGATTTTTCTCCACAATGTAACCAACTTAATTTTTAAGAAGATATCCAATCCCAATTTAAGCCCACAGCAAATTGCCGATTCACTGAACATAAGTCCGTCGCAGCTAAACCGGAAAATCAACGCTATCTCGGGATTTTCCTCTTCCGCTTATATTCTACATGTGAAAATTGATTACTCCAAAAAGTTACTGATTAAGCGCGA
>JALHIE010000201.1 GCA_022840285.1 Porphyromonadaceae bacterium | reverse complement strand
TGAAAAGAAAATAAAACGGTATCTCTCGAAAAAAAAGAGAAATTCCGCTTTGAAAACTATTAACTTGAGTTGGGAATTTCAAATGAGATTTTTAAGTTATAATAAAATTATCGGGCAACAAATCGATTATTAAAAGATACAAAATCATCTGGCGGCGGCTGTCTCAGGAAGCCTGCAAGGCAAAGCAATGCCGTCGTGCGGGATTGCTCACTCACGGGCCGGTCAACAGCTGTTATCCGGCTTATTCCTTAAAAGCGTTGAAATGACGGTTCACATTTTCATAATACACCTTGTCGATCACCTTTTTGGGCAAGTGAAGCCCCCTGATATCGCCGCTGATGTTCTCTATAACCTGAATGGAATCCGTTACCAGGTATGTCCAATCTGACCTCCACCTCCGAAGCATATCCGACGAAACGGCATCGAACCGGTCACCGTCTTCGCTAATCGTTATATCAATGCCGTATAGAATCCGATCCTGGTACCGGATAAAAAAATCACGTACTTTTTCATAGTCAGCAACCGATTGACGCTGAACGTGCGCCATTCGTGCCGACAAATCGATACTCATCAACGGATAGGAATCAAGTCTCTTGGCAACCTCATCCAGGTTCCACTCCAGGCTAGCGATATGAGCCGCCACAAAAGTGAGGTCCGGAAATTTCTTCAGCACATTATCGCGGGCATTGATCTGATCCTCATAAGACGGAGCTTCGGGATGCTGCAACATATGGTATTCGGGGTGATCCTTGAAGTAACGGTAATCGCCGGAATCGGTCATCTGTTCCAGCGGAAGCCAGCAGTTGCGCGGCTCCCCCAAATGGGCCATCAAAGGGATCTTTTTGTCCGTCAGGTACTGGAATATGGGGTCAAAGGCCGGATCATCCGCCATGACGTACCTGCCGTTGCTGTCTTTCAGGGTCATTCCGATGTTTTTCCAGATCTTGATTCCGGAAGCGCCCCGCTCAATGGCGCGGTCAATCTGTCCTATCACGTTCCGGACAAAACCGGCAGTACCAAAGCTATCTACGGTGAATGTACCCAGGAAAGCGAAGTTTCCAGGATAATTCTGCCGGTGTACTGCAGCAATACTTAACTGTTTTTCGACAGGTGTTCCGGCATCGACATTTGGAGAAAGTATGCTGAAGTTTTGCAGGGCGGCAAATTCCAGGTACCGTCCATCGTCCGTATTGATGTGGAGATGTGTATCCACTTTTTTCACGGATTCAAAATCACCGCTGCTGTAATATTCCATTTTTTTTTGACAGGAAAAGGATAAAGCCAAACAAGAAAGAAATACCACCTAAAAGTCTCAAATAAAAGTTGCATATGTCAGGTAAAGTATTTATCTTTAAAGTGTTATACAAAAACAAACATTCACCCGACACATGCAAGACAAA
>JALHIE010000200.1 GCA_022840285.1 Porphyromonadaceae bacterium | reverse complement strand
CAGAAGTGAGGTGGACAGCGTTATTTTTGATATCTGGGAAGAAGTGGAGAGGTTCAACGCTGAACAGCCGGCAAACGAGCGGCTGGACAAAAACAGGGAGTACGGGCTAATCTATTATTACCGCAAAGGAGAAACCATCGGATGAGAATCGTTGATACGCATGCCCACCTCTACCTGGATGCTTTCGATAATGACCTGGACGATGTAATTGCCAGGGCCAGGGCCATCGGTGTGGAAAAGGTACTGCTGCCCAACATAGACGAAACAACCGTTTCGGATGTTAGACAAACCGTCGACAAGTACCCGTCTTTCTTTTTGCCGATGATGGGATTGCACCCCACAAACGTGCGGGAGGACTGGGAGCAACAGCTGGAAAGCATTTACAACGAGTTGAACCGGACGGAATACATCGCTATCGGGGAGATCGGCATCGACCTCTACTGGGATAAAAGCTCCAAACAGCGGCAGGTAGCGGCTTTTGAAAGGCAGCTGGGCTGGAGCCTTGAAAAGAAACTGCCGGTGGCCATCCACTCCAGGGAGGCCATACCCGAAGTGATTCAATCGATAAGAAAAACCGGTGAAAAGAACCTTTTTGGAGTCTTCCACAGCTTCGGAGGAAGCATCGCCGAACTGGAAGAGATCCTGGAACTCGAAAACTTTTACATCGGGATAAACGGGGTGGTTACCTTTAAGAAATCGGGATTGACAGAAACACTGGAGAATTGCGGATTGGAAAAAATTATCCTGGAAACCGACGCCCCTTACCTCGCTCCGGCCCCGTACAGGGGTAAACGCAACGAGCCGGCGTATTTGACGGAGATCGTGAAAAAACTCTCCGCCATCTACCAAAAACCGGAGGAGGAAATTACCGAAGCAACAACGAGGAACGCGCACCGGTTGTTTCATATAGATTACTAAAAATTAGGAGAAAACAATTATTCACGGAAAATGCTTTTTTTTGAAATAATTTGCACTTGGAATAGCAATTAATCGATAATTTCTTTAATTTTGCCGGATAAAAGAAGGGTAAGTGATTTTTTTTTTGTAATTTGCGCCCGTTTTCTGAAACTGTCTCCTTAAGGAGAGATGCTCGAGTGGTTGAAGAGGCACGCCTGGAAAGCGTGTATACGCCAAAAGTGTATCGCGGGTTCGAATCCCGCTCTCTCCGCGTCAACAGTCCGATAAACAACATATAAGACAACGAACTAAACGTTTAAATAAATCAAAAAAAATCAATTAAAAACAAAATTAAATTCATTAATCCAAAAAAATTGAACACACAATGAAAAAGTTATTTGCAATTTTAGCAATCTTCGGCCTTATGTCTGTAGGATTGCCGACAATTCTTTCCGCTCAAGATGCTCCCGCTGCACCTGCAGTAGAAGAAACAGCTCCAGCAGCAGTA
>JALHIE010000085.1 GCA_022840285.1 Porphyromonadaceae bacterium | reverse complement strand
TTCAATTACCTTTGGGGAAATCCTGCGGCTATTGGCCGTCGCACTGATTTTGCGGTTACGCAGTCTTTCGATTTTCCAACGGCTTACGGTCACCGCAGAAACATTGCCGACCTGCAAAGTGCGAATGCCGGGCTTGTATACAAGGCAGAGCGGACCCGCCTGCTTCTTCAGGCCAAGCAAACCTGTATTGAGCTGGCGCATTACAACGCCCTGGTAAAAGAGTATGGGGTACGCCTGGAAAATGCACAAAGGATTGCGGACACCTACCGGATCAGGTTAGACAAGGGAGATGCGGATATTCTCGAGTACAATAAGGCCAGACTGAACCTGGCAGCCATACAAACTGAACGGGCAAAAGTTGAGGCTGAACAGGCGGCTTTGTTGGCCGAACTGAAAAGAATGAATGGAGGAAAGGAGATCTTTCTTGCGCAGGATGAGTTCACTCCGCCGGCACTTCCTGCAGATTTCGAAGCATGGTATTCGGAGGCGGAAGCGAAGAATCCCGTATTGCAATACGTAAAGGGAGAAGTCAACATAGGCAAGGAACAGGTAAAACTGAACCGTGCCTTGTCGTTACCTAAGTTCACGACCGGGTATATGAGCGAAAAAGTGGTTGGGGAACAATTCCAGGGTATTACACTGGGTGTCTCCATCCCGCTCTGGGAGAACAAGAACAGGCAACGGCACGCGCAAGCCCGGGTAAAAGCTTCGGAAACGGCCTTGGAAGATAGCCGGCTGCAGTTTTACAACCGGCTGCAGGGCCTTTACCACAAGGCATCGATATTGCGGCAAAACGCGTTGGAGCTTCGCCTGGCGATAACGGAGAACAGAAACGACGCGCTCCTGAAAAAAGCGCTGGACAGCGGAGAAATCTCCTTGCTGGATTACCTGCTGGAGATCGGGTATTATTACGATGCCGTTATACAGGCGTTGGAGGTTGAACGCGATTACGAGCTGGCTTTGGCGGAATTGTCCGCTGTGGAACTATAATACGTGTATATAAAAGAGATCGCTACCGGCAAGGTCACCCGCGCCATTGAAGAGAAAGAGGAACCGGTTAAAGGTTACGGGTGGGTAAACAACAGCCGGTTGATATTTGTCATGGATAAGGGCGGCAACGAGAACTACCACATTTATGCGGCAAATACCGATGGCGGTAACCTGATGGACCTGACTCCTTTTGAAGGGGTAAGAGCGATGATGTTGAATGAATTGAAAGACCAGAAAGATTACATCATCATCTCGATGAACAAAGACAACAAGCAAATCTTCGAGCCCTACAAATTAAATGTAAATACCGGAGTCCTGGAGAAGCTTTTTGAGAATGACGATCCGGCCAATCCCATTCAGGGATATGATTTTGATAAAGACGGTAACTTGCGCGGCTATACCAAAATGGTGAAGTTTACTTTGCTGAAGGAAATGAGGTGGGACGACACTTTCGGGATCATGAGCTTTAATTATGCGAGTGATCATCCGGATGACGCGTACGTGATGACAAACCTTGATTCCGACAAAACGGAAATTGTGCTGTACGACCTGATGCCCCAGCTCGACGCCGATGATATGGCGGAAATGAAGCCGATCACTTTTAAAAGCCGTGACGGACTTACGTTACACGGATACATTACCTTGCCGAAGGCAGCGCTGGAAGGAGAAAAAGTCCCTTTGGTAGTGAATCCGCATGGCGGTCCGCAGGGAGTCCGTGATTCGTGGGGCTTTAATCCGGAGGCCCAGCTTTTTGCCAGTCGTGGGTATGCCACGTTGCAGGTTAATTTCCGAATATCGGGCGGATACGGGAAGGAATTTCTGCGTAACGGCTTCAAGCAAATCGGCCGGAAGGTGATGGACGATGTGGAGGATGGCGTGAAGCATGTGATCGGCCATTTACGGAGGTAGCCACGGCGGTTACGCCACCTTGATGGGATTGGTTAAGGCTCCCGAGCTGTATGCTTGTGGTGTGGATTACGTTGGAATTTCCAATATCGAGACTTTTTTTGCCTCTTTTCCCGAGTACTGGAAACCGCTTACAGAGATGGCCAAAGAAATTTGGTACGATCTGGATAATCCCGAAGAAACAAAGATAGCGCGGGAGGTGTCGCCGGTTTATCAAACCGATAAGGATCACCCGGCCGGTTTTTGTGGTGCAGGGTGCGAATGATCCGAGAGTGAACATCAATGAATCCGACCAGATTGTTGCTGCGTTGCGGGACAAAGGGCTCTACGTTCCCTATATGGTGAAATATAATGAGGGACACGGGTTCTACCGTGAGGAGAACCGGATGGATTTTTACGGCACGATGATGGGATTTCTGGCCAGGTATTTGAGGTGAGGCTTTTAACGTGTTGCTCTGTTCAGGAAGCCGTTGAACCGGTTTCGGTTGTTGTCGGCCTGAAAGTGGACCAGAAAGTGAAATATTGGGTTGAGGTTCATGCTCTTTTAGGGAGTTTTTTTAAGAATACCTTCTTTTACACTGTCGTTTATCAAGTTCTCCGCATAGTTCCAGAGGGTGGTGGATCCCTCTTTAATGGCTTTTTTCTTGTCGTACACTTTCCGGTAATCCACATTGAACTCCGCCCAAGTTCCGCCCTTGTTGGAGATGTTTTGCAGCAGGGGTTCGAGCCGGTCCATCGATCTGGCAAACTTTGCTTCATCACTGGTTCCTGCTTCGAATTCTTTCCAGATTTCTACAAATTCTTCGGCTTGTTTTTCCGGTAACAGGCCGAAGATGCGTTTGGCGGCAGCCAGCTCCTCCCGTGTATTGGTGTGATTTTTAGATGTGTCATAAATGAATGTGTCGCCTGCGTCAATTTCCACGATATCGTGAATCAACACCATTTTCAGGACTTTCAGCATATCAACCGGTTTGTCGGAATGTTCTGCCAGGACAAGCGCCATCATGGCCAGGTGCCAGCTGTGTTCGGCATCGTTTTCATGCCTGTTGCTGTTGAACAGTTTCGTTTTGCGTTGAATGTATTTTAATCGGTCAATCTCTTTTATGAAACTGATCTGCTTCAATAGATGGGTTGTTTGCATTGTTTTGAGATTTTTTTGCTGTAAAGAAAAGCTTGGAGAAATAAGTGCCGCTATTCCACGTAATCCGTTGAGTATTTGATAATGTGGCTTGCTGTCTGCAAATGCAGCCGATGATTGATAATTGAAGTTTATTTTTTGCATTAGCTCGGGTGTTGTTTTTTTACACTATATTTCTCTTTTCTCTTCTGACCTTTTTTTTCTCCAAATCTGCCACGAATTTACCAAATTCTGCCAGAGCACGTACAGTCCGGGCCCGAGCGATGCTACCGGGTTCAAATAGGTTTGTGTAAGCCAGATGGCAAGAATCGTGTTTTTTTGTCCCAATCCCTGTCCTCCGGCAATAGTCCTGTCAAATCTTGATCCGATCATCCGGCCTGCCCCGAATTGCAATAGGCAAACGGCTAATGATATGAGCCCGATAGTTATCTCAAGAGTATACTTCCCATCGTCTTGCGCAATCACAAAATTGGCCACGTTTCCTATGACCACTGTAAGGGCTGCCGCCCAGATATAAAAGGAAACGATTTGTGCTGAACGGACTTTCCGATGGATGTTGGGCGATGCTTTCTTCAAAAACAAGGCAACGAAAAAGGGGAGGACAATGATGGGAACTACTTTTCGGAAAATATACCAAAACGACGTGATAAACGAAACATCACTACCCGTTTGGCCAATCAGCGACAGGTAAAGCGGGGCGACAAAAGCCACGGACAGGTTGCTGAACAGGGAGAAAGCCGCAACAGAAGCAATGTTTCCGCCTAAGAGGTTGGCAACAACCGGAGCCGAAGTGGCTGTGGGGGCAAGTACACAGATCATGACCGCCTGTGCCAGTGTTTCGTCGAAAGGCCTGACAGCAAGATAAACCAGTGCGCTGCCGATGTATTGGATAGCCAGTAAGATATAGTGAAATTTTGTCAACCGGATGTCGCTCCAGGAGATGCGGCAGTAGGTGATAAACAGCATAAGCGAAAGCAGGTAAGGGGTAACAGGTGAGAGTACCGACAACTGCTTATGGAAAGCTATCCCGATGACCATCGCTAACGGGAGCAGGTATTTTTCCAGAAATTTTTGCATACAAAACGTTGAATGCTGAACTTTTAGTTGTAATAATTTCCCGGATCGGTTGAAGTGTCCGATTTACGAAACTTGTCTTTTAAATAAATTTCCAACATCCACTGTTTTTTATCGAAAACAAAGTCCCGGATAAACTGCTCGATTTCCGGCAGAAATTCTTTCATGGGGTATTCCGACACGTCGTGTCCGATATCCTCCATCGTGTAAAAAGTGTAGGGATATCCCTTTTCCTTGAAACGTTCAGCCAAGGATTTAGAGCCAAAAACACCCAACTTGAAAAACCGGGTTTTGTTGTAGGGCACCAGCTTGTCTTTACTCCCGTGGAAAAACAGGGTAGGGGCGGGAGTCGTATCGTAGGAGGGAGTCCCTTCTTTACTGAAAACTGATCCTGCAAAAGCAATCACGCCGGCATACTGGAAATCATCCGGCAATACTTTTGCCGTCTCCCGGTGGTCACGTTTCTCGTAATCGGCCTGTAAAACCGTCATCGCACCGGCACTTGAACCACTGATGATAATCCTTGAAGTGTCGATATTCAGCTCACCGGCATGCTGAAGCAGATAATTGGTGGCAGAATAGACATCCTCAACTGCCATGGCGATAGCTTGCTGCAACGGTTTGTTGTTGAATATGCCGGGCGCTTTCTGCCCTTTCATTCCCAATCGGTAATCGATGGATACTACTTTGAAGCCTTTGCTTGCGAAATGACGGAAGTAATCGGTGTACAGTGCGGCATCGCGAGTTCCTTCCTTAAACCCGCCACCGAAGACAAACAGCAGGCACGGTTGTGCGGATATCGGTGAGGAACCGGAGAAATAAATATCCATCTTCAGTTCCTGTTGTTCTTTTACAGCGAAAATCCGGGTTTCTTTCCTTATCTCCGCAGGAAAAAGAAAAAACGGAGTGAGCAGCAGGACAAATATTGTTGTTAATTTTCTGCAGTTCATACGGTTTTTGTTTATTGTCTTTGGGCTCTCCGGTTTTCCGTGCCCTAACTCTTTTCTAAAAACTCCTTTATTGCCTTGTATGCCACTTCTTTCGCCCTGTCAAAATCGTCGTTCAGGACAATCAGGTCGAACCGGGAAGCGAAGCTCATCTCATACTCGGCTTTTGCCAGACGTCCTTCGATTATTTCTGGAGAATCGGTTCCGCGCTTCTCCAGTCGTTCGCGAAGTGCCTGCACCGACGGCGGCATCACAAAAACACTCAATGCCCGGTCTCCGTAAATTTTCTTCACGTTCAACCCTCCGATGCAGTCGATATCAAAAACTACGTTTTTGCCTTCGGCAAGTATGCGATCGACTTCACTTTTTAATGTGCCGTAAAATTTATCGGGATAGACCTCCTCGTATTCCAAAAAATCGCCTTTGGCAATTCTGTTTTTGAATTCCTGAGGGGTGAGAAAAAAATACTCCACGCCGTTCCTTTCTTCACCGCGCGGTAAGCGGCTGGTGGCTGAAACAGAGAATTGCAGGTTTAAATCCTGTGCCAGCATGTATCGCACGATGGTGGATTTACCTGCGCCTGATGGCGCTGAAAATATGATTAGTTTTGACATAACTATAAAACATTCAATATCTGTTCTTTGATTTGTTCCAGTTCGTCTTTCATCCGTACCACAATCCGCTGTATGTCGCTATGGTTTGATTTTGATCCCAATGTGTTGATTTCTCGTCCCATTTCCTGCGCAATAAACCCCAATTTTTTCCCTTGTGATTTCTGGTTGTCCAGTGTTTCGAGAAAGTAATCCAAATGGTTGGTTAAACGCGATTTCTCTTCGTTCACATCCAACTTTTCAATGTAGTAAATCATTTCCTGTTCAAACCGGTTGGCATCGTATTCCTTGTTTTCGAGTGTTGCCAGTCCGTCGTAAATACGTGATTTCACCTTTTCTATCCTTTCGTTCTCGTACGGCTCAATGTCCCGTAACAGTTGCCGGATGTTTGTAACCTTTTCCATCAGCAGGTTTCTAAGCATTTCTCCTTCCTGAACGCGGAAGTTGATCAATTCATTTACCGCTTTACGGATGGTTTCTTCGATAATGAACCATTCCTCCTCGTTCAACTCTTCCATATCCTGTTTCATGACGTCGGGCAAGCGCAGCAAGGTCTGGAACCAATCCTGAGGCACGCCGATGTTAAGTTCGCGAGCCAGTGCGGTTATTTCCTGGTGGTACTGCTTCAGAAGCGTATGGTCGATAGTGGCGGACACATCTTTTGAAATATGTTCCACCGTAAATGACAGGTCTATTTTGCCGCGTTCCAGTTCTTTTGACAGCCAATTTCGCAAGCCGATTTCTTTTTCCCTGTAGATCATCGGAATTCGGGTAAACAAATCGAATTGTTTACTGTTCAGTGATTTAATCTCTATGGTCAGTTTCTTATGCGGAAGTTCTACAACGGCTTTTCCGTAGCCGGTCATTGAGTGTACCATTTCAAATTTTTTTTGCAAAGGTAGTTATATTCATCGGTTTTTGGGTGAAACATCAAAAAAAAGCCGCTCCCGAGAGCGGCTCTTCCTCCTGTTTCATTCGGGATCAAGCGTTATTGTTATCCTCATCGGTGGGCACAATAAGCTTGTATCCTTTACCGTGAATGTTGATGATCTCGATGTTCGATTCGGGTTTCAGTAGTTTACGCAACTTAGTGATGTACACATCCATACTGCGTGCGTTGAAATAGGTGTCCTCTTCCCAGATTTGCTTTAGCGCATGGTTACGTTCCAGGATGTCGTTGGCGTGAGAGCAGAGCAGGGAAAGCAGTTCCGATTCTTTTGTAGTGAGCTTGGTTTGTTCATCTCCGATATAAAGAATTTGCTTTTGCGTATCAAACGTCATTTCTCCGAATTTATAAATCTGCTGTTCTTTCGATTTTTTGCCTTTCACACGACGGATTATGGCTTCGATGCGAAGTACCAGCTCTTCCATGCTAAACGGCTTGGTAATGTAGTCGTCCGCACCCGCCTTGAATCCTTCCAATACATCGTCTTTCATGTTTTTGGCCGTCAAAAAAATAACGGGAATTTCGGTATTGATGCTTCTGATCTCCTTTACCAGCGTGATACCGTCTTTCTTGGGCATCATCACGTCAACAATGCACAGGTCGTACTTTGTTTTCACAAATCCTTTGAAACCAGCCTCTCCATCGGGGAAAAGATCTGTTTCAAATCCTTTTGCCTGCAGATATTCTCTGAGCAACATGCCAAGATTTTCATCATCCTCGCATAAAAATAGTTTTAATTTTTCTTCCATATTATTTCTGTGTTATAACGGGTAAACTTATTATAAATTTTGTTCCTTTGCCCAATTCGCTTTCAGCACGAATTGAACCTCCCAAGTCAGTTACGATTTTTTTCACGTAAGCAAGTCCCAACCCAAATCCTTTCACGTCGTGAATGTTTCCGGTGGAAACGCGATAAAACCGGTCAAATATCTTTTTCACATCTTCTCTCTTTATCCCAATTCCGTTGTCCTCTACCAAAATAATGATTTTGTTGCCTTCGTTCCGGGTACGAATCATCAATACGGGTGACACATCTTCCCTTTTGTACTTCAGTGCGTTGTCGAGCAAATTGAAGAGCACATTGGTAAAGTGCATTTCGTCGATGTTGACCGTCGTATTCTCGGCCTGCAGGTCGATATCCAGTTCGCCATTGAATTTCTCTACTTTCAATATGTGGGTGTTGGCCACATTTACAATGATATCGTTCAGATCCACTTCCTTGATTTTCAGCGTGGCTTTCTGCTTATCGAACAGCGACATTTGCAGCACTTTCTCCACCTGGAAACTCAATCGCTTCGTTTCGTCGTTGATCACCCCTGCCACGTGTTTGAACACTTCGGGTGATTTGGTGATGGACTCGTCTTTCAGCATTTGCGATGCCAGCGAGATGGTCGAAACGGGCGTTTTCAGCTCGTGAGTCATGTTGTTGATAAAATCGTTTTTCATTTCTGACAGTCTTTTTTGCCTGAAGAGACTCACAATCGTAAAAATGAACGTAACCAAAAGAATGAACGTAAAAATCATGGACGGCACAAAAAATGAGAGTTCGCTGTAAACAAAATCCCTTTTTGTCGGGAAATAGACTTTCAACGAGTTCAGTCTCGACGGCGGATCGTTTGGAAACAGGATCTGAGTATAGGTAGATTTTTCGTCTCTCGCGGAAAAACCGGGTGAAGAATAAACAATCCTGTTGTTGAAGTCAATGACCTGAAAACTGTAGGGAACATTTAAAGCACTGTTCAGCAACTCAGACCGGATGTATTTATCCAAATCGTAAAAGTTTATCCGTTCCTCAATCGGATCATTGCTTGCCCTGTACAGGAGTTTTAAAATTACCTCATTCATCAGCGCCTGTTCATAGAGGTATCGTTTTGAAAACGATTGCTGCAGGTCAAACGAAGTTTTTGAGATCGTGTTCACGCCGTGTCGTGGCGATAAGAATACTCCTCCCCTCCCTATTCCGTTAATAGAGCTTTGGTTTTGAATGATCTGCTCAATCCTTGTCTCACTTCCATCGGGATTAGTAATGGTTGCCTGGGTCTGTTCAGTAACGATGCTGGTTGAAGATCCGGGCTGTTTGTACTGAGAATACCTGTTTTCCGATTCCAGCATATCTTCCTCCAGGTATCGCCGGGTTTGTTCCTGTTCCAGATCTCTCGATACATTAATAAGGCTTCTCTTCACCATTTCGTTAAATTGCTGCTCCCTCACAGACATACTTGCTTTCATATACCTTACCTGAAGAAATAGCAACGAGAAGAAAGCTACGAACATAACTACTGCAAGCAACCAGATAGTCGATTTTTTCATACTTTTGCTTTACCTATCTCCTTTTTTTAGTTGACAAAATTAAAAATATTAAAGATCGTTTTTAATTATCAATTTAACAAATAAACGGCTTTTTTGTTTAACATATCCCCTTAAAATTATAAAAAATCGTAAAAAGAGTTGACCTGCAACATTATTTAAGAGAATGGTTAAAATGTAACTTTTTTTTTAGGGAAAATTTGCGTTAGCAAGTGGCGGTCTCCTATTGCCGATAATCTCTCACCAATAAAAAACCCGATAGGTTGAATATCGGGGTTTTGCTGGTGTTACGGAGGATCAGGCGTTTTCTCTTTGCCGGTTTTTAATATCTTCTGCTTTTATTCTTTTTTCCTCCACATCCCGTTGATTGGCAAGCTTCAGTAACTTTTTTGCCTCTACAAAATTCGAATAAAGCAGAAAGGCAGTGGCCAACGCAGTGAGATAATATATGGAGTGGGGAATAAATACTTCCAACGTAATGATCGCTCCCAGGATGATGCGAACTTCAGTGGGTCCGAATATGCCCGAGTCGATGGAGTATTGTCCTCCGACCTTGTACCTCAGCTGTGCCGTGATCATCTGCCATCCATATAAAACGACAAACAGAAAGCCCAGGTATTTCCAGATACCTTGCGCATAAACCGTAAATCCGAGTCCTATCAAAATGGTTCCTACCCAATCTACCGTAACGTCCAACGAAAATCCGTACCATTTGCGGGGGTTGTTCCGGTAATAGGCAATCCTGCCATCGAGAGAGTCTCCAAACCAGTTGACTGCAAATCCAACGATGGATAGAAGCAGCCAGTAGCGGCTGAAAAATGCCCCCAACACAATACTTGACGCGACCATGACATTCCCGAAAAAACCGATGGCGGTCAGCCCATCCGAATTTATCCATGACGGAACTTTTTGAACCAGGTATGCTATAAGTTTTTGCTCCGAACTTTTTAATATATTGGTCCTTTTTCGGTCTTTCGCTATGATATTTAGCGTCCTAACCATCTTTTCTTTTGTTTCTTTTTTCATTTCCGTAATTTTTTCGCGTAGAAATATACTGCAGTCACGAAGTAATTAATCTACAAATTTAGCTTTTAAAACGGATGTTACGAATTTGTTAAGGATAATTTATCTTTAAAAAAAGTTAACATTTTGTGACGAAACAAAAAAAATGCGCCGGATAGGCGCATTTAAAAAGGTATGTGGTAGACTGATTATTCTGTTTTTGGCTCTGTTGCCTGAGTCTCCTCCACTGTTTCCGGAGCTTCCGGAGCTTCTGGAGTTTCTGCAGTTTCAACAACTTCCTCAACTTTCTCAACGGCCTCTTCTGCTGTTTCTTCAACAACCGGATTGTTTGCAGCTTCCGCTTCCGCTTTTTTCTTTGCCAATGCTTCCGCTTTTGCCTTGTTCACTTCTTTTTCAGCATCCAACCGGGCCTTTTCTGCTGCCCGCTGTGCTTCTTCGTCCTTATTTTTCAGTTTCTGGTTGGCTTGTAACTTGGAGTTTTTCCATGCTTCGAATCTCTTTTCAGCTTCTGCTTCATCGAAAGCTCCTTTTGTTACTCCTCCCAGGAGATGTTTTTTCATCAATACCCCTTCGTCGGACAAAATGTTACGGACGGTTTCTGTGGGTTGTGCACCCACTTGCAGCCAATACAAAGCTCTGTCGAAATCTAAAGTGATAGTAGCAGGATTAGTGTTCGGATTGTAAGATCCGATCCTTTCAATGTACTTTCCATCACGTGGAGCTCTGCTATCTGCAACGATAATCTGGTAGAATGCGTAATTTTTACGGCCTCTTCTTTGTAAACGCAGTTTTGTTGCCATTTAGTAGTTTTTGTTAATGTTAGAAATTTCTATGAAACAAAACTCCTGTTTTTTTATGCAGGAGTTCAATATTCGTGATCCGCCTGGGGCTCGAACCCCCAGGACCCCATCCTTAAAAGGGATGTGCTCTACCTGCTGAGCTAGCGAATCAGCCTAAATGCTTTCTTTCAAAAGCGAGTGCAAAGGTAAATCAAAAAAATTAATTGGCAAAACTTACGGGGATAAAATTGCAATATTTTTTTAACAGTTCTGCTAACCTGCTAATACCTATAATGTTCCGGCTTGTATGGTCCATCGATATCTACTCCAATGTAATTGGCCTGCTCGGGAGTCAGTGTTGTCAGTTTCACACCGATTTGCTCCAGGTGAAGCCGGGCAACCTCTTCATCCAGTTGTTTTGAAAGCCGGTAAACGCCTGTTTCGTAGTCGTTTTTCCACAAATCGATCTGTGCCAGGGTCTGGTTAGCAAACGAATTGCTCATCACAAACGAAGGATGTCCGGTTGCACAACCCAGGTTCACCAGACGGCCTTCGGCAAGCAGGAAAATGGAGTTCCCTTTCGGGAAAGTATATTTGTCTACCTGCGGTTTGATGTTGGTGTGTGTAATCCCGGGAAAAAGGACCAGTTTGTCCACCTGTATCTCGTTATCGAAATGCCCGATATTGCACACTATGGATTGGTCTTTCATATCGTGCATGTGCTCGATGGTAACCACATCCCGGTTTCCGGTGGTGGTCACAAAGATGTTGCCTTCTTTCACGGCCTCTTCCATGGTGGTTACCTGAAATCCTTCCATGGCAGCCTGCAGGGCACATATGGGATCGATTTCCGTAACGATGACCCTGGCACCGTAGGAACGCATGGATTTGGCACAACCTTTTCCCACGTCGCCGTAACCCAGTACGACCACTACTTTTCCTGCAATCATCACGTCTGTGGCTCGTTTTATTCCGTCGGCCAATGATTCGCGGCAACCGTACAGGTTGTCAAATTTCGATTTGGTAACCGAATCGTTCACGTTAATGGCGGGAACCAGCAGTTCCCCTTTTTCCATCATCTGGTACAACCGGTGAACGCCGGTTGTGGTCTCTTCCGAAATACCCTTCAGTTCGGCAACGGTGCGGTGCCAGCGTTGGTCGTCTTCTTTCAGGATACGGTTTAACGTATCCAGTACGACCTGTTCTTCCCGATTGGCCCCTTTTCTATCAATGGTTTTTGCATCTTTTTCTGCCCGGTATCCCAGGTGTACGAGTAACGAAGCATCCCCCCCGTCGTCAACGATCAGGTTCGGACCTTTCCCTCCGGGGAACCGCAGTGCCATCTCTGTACACCACCAATATTCTTCCAGGGTTTCGCCCTTCCATGCAAAAACGGGGATTCCGGCGTCGGCAATCGCAGCTGCGGCGTGGTCTTGCGTGGAGAAGATGTTGCAGCTGGCCCACCGTACGTCGGCACCCAATTCAACCAGTGTTTCTATCAGTACCGCAGTTTGTATGGTCATATGCAGTGAACCCGTGATGCGGGCTCCCTGGAGAGGTTTCTCCGATGCATATTTTTTGCGGATTGACATCAATCCCGGCATTTCGTGTTCGGCAATTTCAATTTCTTTCCGTCCGAAACCGGCCAGGGAGATATCCGCTATTTTATAAGGTAAATCCAAAGAAAATTTTTTGTCCATTTCTGTTTTATTTATTTTTAAGCCTGCAAAGTTACAAAATTTAGAGAATGTTTTTACCTTTGAAACCGGTAATCAATGAATTTGTTACTGAATTTTAGCACCTGTACGGTATCAGCATAATTTGTGAGGTTGAAGATTATCTATTCTAAGTACCTTCCCGTGAAGGGTTTTCGCGCGGTCAATCTTTTCGGGATCATTTTTGCCAGAAAGGAACAGCCGGAGTTAAGCCGGCAGATCATCAACCACGAGTTGATTCATACCCGGCAGATGTTGGAGTTATGGGTTGTCGGATTTTATGTCTGGTACATTACGGAATGGGTAATTAAATGGATTATTTACAAGAACCGGTTTCTGGCGTACAGAAACATTGGATTTGAGCGTGAAGCATTTGATAACGATGCGAATTTGGATTACTTGAAGTACCGGAGACGGTATGGATTTACAGGTTACGTTTTGTAACAAGGCACGTTTCGACTAAAATCACAGAAAATGGAACCGACAAAAATTCCACCTGACTTTCATGCAAAAAATAAACAGGTGAAACACCTGCGGATATTTTTTTTACTGGCTCTTGCCGGCACAACTTTCACCATGTGCGCGCAAAAAAGTAAAAAGGAAATCAACTTAAAACAATATACAACTATGGGATACAATCAATTGACTCCTGAAGAAGAGTTTGTTATTTTACATAAAGGAACCGAACGCCCCTTCACGGGAGAGTTATTGGAAAACAAAGCTAAAGGAACCTACGTTTGTAAACGGTGTGATGCACCGCTCTACCGTTCCGAAGACAAGTTTGAATCGAATTGCGGGTGGCCTTCTTTCGACGATGAAATTGCCGGTGCTGTAAAACGCGTCCGGGATGCTGATGGACGACGTACCGAAATTCTTTGCAACAATTGCGGGGCGCACCTGGGGCACGTTTTTCTGGGCGAGGGTTTTACGACCAAGCAGACGCGCCACTGCGTGAACTCCATCTCCATGAAGTTTATTCCTGCAGGCCATACGAATTTGCGAAAGGGATACTTTGCATCCGGCTGTTTCTGGGGAACTGAATATTTTTTTATGAAAGCCAAAGGCGTGAAAGAAACCCATGTTGGATTTATGGGCGGGCACGTGGACAATCCTACCTACGAACAGGTTTGCCAGAAAAACACCGGGCACCTGGAAACGACCGAAGTAGTTTTTGATCCGGCGGAAACAACCTATGAAGAGATGGTTAAGCTGTTCTTCGAAACCCACGATTTCACACAAACCAACGGACAAGGCCCCGATATCGGTCCGCAATACCTGTCCTGTATCTTCTACTCCACACCTCAGGAGAAAGAGATTGCGGAAAAGTACATCGCCATACTGACGAATAAGGGATACAAAGTCGCTACAACACTTAAACCGGCCTCAACATTTTGGAAAGCCGAGAATTACCACCAGCAGTACTACGAGCATAAGGGAACAAAACCGTATTGCCACAAGTACACGAAGATTTTTTAAAAGATTTAAGACTGCTTCGCTAACAGACTTTAAATAACCTGATATCTGACGTCTGACGTCTGAAAAAAACATCTTTTTCTAAAACTTTTCGATGATCCGATACGTTTATAACATGTATTGTTTAAATATAAAATGATCAAAAGTTTAACTAACTAAAAACAGTAAATTATGAAAGTATTTCGTTTGGTATCGATGCTTGCATTGATACTTGCAGTCGGGGTTGCAACAACCTCCTGTAAAAAAGTAAAAGACGCTGATGTACAAGCTGCTGCCCAAACAGCGTTGACTGCCAATCCCGATTTGGCAGGCGTTTCGGTGGCTGTATTGGATCAGGTTGCCACACTCTCGGGAACGGTAAAGGATGATGCATCCAAAGCTTATGCGGAGACTACCGTGACTGCGGTAGAAAATGTGAAATCGGTGGTTAACAACATCGAAGTTGTTCCTCCTGCCCCTGATTTTACAGCTATTGACGCTGCCCTTAACTCCGGCCTGGCTGATGCGTTGAAAGACCACGCAACTGTCAAGGCGGAAGTAAAGGACGGTGTCGTCACGTTGACAGGGGAAATTCGCAAGAGGGATTTGCAGACGTTGATGGAAAAGGTTAACGCGCTCAACCCGCAGCAAGTTGTCAATAACATTACCGTAAAATAACCGGAGACATGGCATTACTGGAAAAATACAGGGAATTGGTTGACCTTGCGAGGCAATATGGTGCAACCGTAAGTGATGAAGGTAACGTGTTAAGGGTGAGGGGAGAGGTGCCCTCGGGTGCTTTGAAAGACAGCATGTGGGAGATCTACGATAGGATTGATCCTAATTTTAAAAGCAACGACCTGATACTCGATGTAAACGTCAACGCCACCGAAGGTGGAAAAGTAAAAGTGGTTACCCGCGAGAGCGGAGATGTGATCACGCTTATCAGCAAAGCCAACGACCAATGGTGGTTGGTGCGCGACAACGACGGTGAAGAGGGGTATTGCTACTCCCAGTATCTTGAGCCGGTACAATAGGCTGAAAGTATTTGATGAAGAAAAACTTCCGTTCTTAAGAGGAGCGGGAGTTTTTTTATGGGAAAAAGGATTTTTGAATCAGTTGTAAACTTTACGGTAAACATTCCGGCTGAACAGAAAAATAACTACATTTGCAGATTAATTCATCACAAAGTCAACGATTACTTTTGGGTTGATATAAAATTATGCAAACCTATACAAACCAAACGGGGCAGTACTCCTTTACCATTATTGTTCCTGTTTATAATGAAGAAGACAACATTGCCCGGTTGGAAGAAAAACTGAGCAACTATTTGCCCAAGTCGCTTTATAAAACATGTGTTTTATTTGTAAACGACGGTTCAACGGACGATAGCGGAAACCGCATACACCGGATGTGCGGCAGGCATCCCGATTTTTTCTATATCGATATGAAAAGGAACGGCGGGCTCAGTTCCGCACTCAAAGCCGGCTTCGATTACTGCTTTTCGGAGTACGTGGGGTATATGGATGCGGATATGCAGACGGATGCGGATGATTTTAACCTGCTGCTCCCCGGTTTGGCTCATTGTGAATTTGTTACGGGTATTCGTGCCAACCGCAAGGATTCTTTTTTCAAAAACCTGCAATCGAAAATTGCGAACGGTTACCGGCGGATGATGACGGGAGATGGTGTTTCGGATACGGGATGTCCGCTCAAGGTGATGTACACAGATTACGCCAAGCGTATTCCCATGTTCAGGGGCATGCACCGGTTTCTTCCTGCGCTCATTTTGTTGCAGAATGGCAATGTGCAACAAATTCCCGTAAGGCATTATCCCCGTATGGCTGGAAAATCGAAATACCATTTATGGAACCGCCTCACCGGGCCTTTTATCGACTGTTTTGCCTACCGTTGGATGAAAAAAAGATACATAAACTACCGCATCGTTGCCAGTAATTTACATTGATTATGCAAGGAAGTCCGGCCTGGATATACGCGATTGGTTTTCTGGCGCAAGCTTTTTTTTCGGCACGGCTGCTGTACCAATGGATTGTCACCGAAAAGGCCAAAAAAGTACTTTCGCCCGCAGCATTCTGGATACTGAGCATTTTTGGATCGTACCTGCTGTTTATTTACGGTGTGCTCAGGAATGATTTTGCGATTATTCTGGGACAGTTTATTTCGTATTACATCTATTTGTGGAACCTCGACCTGAAAGGGCTCTGGAGGAGGCTCCCCTTTGCCTTAAAATCCGTTTTGTTGCTCACCCCCCTCGCTGCAACGTTTTTTCTTATGCGGGATATTCCGGCCTTTACCGCCGCATTTTTTCAGAACAAGAATGTTCCTTTCTGGCTGTTGGTCTTCGGTTCTGCCGGCCAGGTCCTGTTTACTTTCCGGTTTATTTATCAATGGATATATTCGACGCATCGTCGCGAATCTGCACTGCCCATTGGCTTCTGGGTGATCAGCCTGTTGGGATCGGCCAGCATCATTGCCTACGGGATTTTTCGGATCGATCCGGTATTGATTCTGGGGCAATCATTTGGTTTCGTGGCATATATCCGGAACATAATGATTGATTATTCAAACAAAAAACATATATCGGATGAAGAATAAACACCTGTACCTTATTTGGTTTGTTGCCTTACTGCCGGTAATGATCCTCCGTGATTTTACGCTGCGGTATTTAAGCATTGTGGATGAAGCGTTGCAAAACGGTGATGTTTTCACTTTTACCAATCAGGGTGAAATTTATGCCGATAAACCGCCGCTCTATTTTTGGCTGATGATGGCCGGAAAAACATTGCTTGGCGGGCATCGGATGTGGTTTTTGTCCTTATTGTCGTTTGTGCCGGCGGTAATAATTCTCATGACGATGGCAAAATGGGTCCGGAAAGAAAATACAGAGAGCCAAACCGAAGCTTTGCTGATGTTGATGACGGCGGGGTTGTTTACCGGCCTTGCTCTTGTGGTGCGGATGGATATGCTGATGTGCATGTTTATCGTACTGGCACTCTATACGTTCTTTAAAATATATAAAGGTGAGGGAGCAAAACGCGACTCTTTTTTGTTTCCGGTATATGTTTTCCTCGCACTTTTTACGAAAGGGCCTGTGGGAATCCTGGTTCCGTTGTTGTCGACACTTGTCTTTCTTCTCTATCAACGGAAAATTCATACGTGGAGGCAGTATTGGGGCTGGAAAAGCCTGCTTGTTCTGTTGTTGGGTTGCGGTATCTGGTTTGCCGGAGCTTACATGGAATCGGGGAGTGAGTACCTCAATAACCTGTTGGTGCATCAGACAGTGGGTAGGGGAATCAACGCCTTTCATCACAAACGCCCGTTTTATTATTACGTCCTGTCTGTTTGGTATTCGCTGGCACCGTGGATGTTTCTCTCCATCGGATTGATAGCTCTGGGAGCAGTACGAAAAAAAATTCAAACCGAGGTTGAACGTTTCTTCTTGATCATTATCCTGACAACCTTTGTCATGCTGTCGGTTATCAGTTCAAAGCTGGCTGTTTACCTGCTTCCTGCTTTTCCGTTCTTCATTTTCCTTCCGGCACTCCTGTTGAAAAAATTTGATCGGACAAATACCTGGTTGCGTATTTCGTTAGCTGTCCCGGCAATTATCTTTACGTTGGCCTTGCCTGCTGTGTTTTATCTCTCCGGGACGGATGATGACTTTTTTGCCGGGGTTTTGCCGGTTTATCTTGCTGCGGGTATCATCACGTTCAGCGGGTTAACGGTTTTATACCTGTTGTTTTTTAAAAAACAGCTGCAACACCCGATTCGGGTGATGGCTGCCGGCGTACTGCTGGCGGTATTCGTTGCCGGGTTGGCCATGCCGCAACTGAATCCCTATCTGGGGTGGAGCAAGCTGTGTGAGAAAGCCTCTGCCGTTGCATCCGAAAAACAAACCACGGATTATTACGTTTACGGCATTTCACGGGCCGAAAGCATGGATGTCTTTTTGAAAAAAGATGTGATTTTTGCAGATAAGGAAGAGATCGTGAAAAATAAGCTGGACGGACAACTTCTTTTGATATCCGATAAGGCCATAAAAAAAGACGCGGATATCCGGTCGTTTCTTTTCGGTAAGGAGCAATATGCGGTTGGCAAGTATATAGTTGTAGCATTATAATCGTAAAAAGATGAAAGTATTGGTCACCGGCGCCGCCGGATTTATTGGTTACCATGTTGCCAAAAAACTGTTTACCCAAGGTGTTGAGGTGGTTGGGCTCGACAACATCAACGGCTATTACGATGTAGGATTAAAGTTTGCCCGCCTGGCGGATTCAGGCATTCCGAAAGAAAAAATAAAAAAAGGCCAATGTGTACAAAGCCATAAATTTCCAGCCTATCGTTTTATCCAACTCGATCTGACCGACCGGGAAGATGTTTTTTCGCTTTTTAAGAATGAAGAGTTTACCCATGTGATCAATCTTGCCGCGCAGGCAGGGGTGAGGTATTCGCTCGAAAATCCGTTGTCTTACATTCATTCAAATATTGTCGGCTTTACCAACTTGCTTGAAGCTTGCCGCACTTCGTCCATCGGGCATCTGGTGTATGCCAGCTCAAGCAGCGTGTATGGCGAAGATACACCTGTTCCGTACAGGGAATCTGCCCGGACCGATCATCCGGTAAGCTTATATGCCGCAACTAAGAAATCCAATGAGTTGTTGGCGTATACTTACAGCCGGTTGTATAAACTGCCGGTAACCGGTATTCGTTTTTTTACATATCGAAAGGTATGCCCATAAAAGTATTCAATAAAGGGGAGATGCAGCGTGATTTTACATACATTGATGATGTAGTGGAAGGTGTGATGAAAATTATCCCTTCCCCTCCGCAAACCGGAATTCCGAGCATGGTTTATAACATGGGGTGCTCGTCACCGCTGCAATTGATGGATTTTATCGGTATTATCGAAAAGACAACGGGGAAAAAGGCCATTGTCGAAATGGCCGATATGCAACCCGGCGACGTTGTTTCCACTTTTGCCGATACGTCATTGCTAGAAGCCGACTTCGGGTACAAACCTTCCACGCCGGTTGAAACAGGGATCCGGAAGTTTTTTGAGTGGTTCGGCGATTACGAAGCGAAAAGACCGAGATAAGCTTTCCCAAAATGGCCGAAGAGATAAAATCTGCCGCTTTTGTGTTTAACCCTCCGCCCATCACCAGCATATCGGCACGTTCCCGCGATGGTTTTATGAACTCCTCGTGCATGGGCCGCACCGTTTGATAGTAACGTTTTATTACCTCCTGAGCTGTTCTTCCGCGCGACTCCATGTCGCGTTCGATAATGCGCGAAAGCCGGTAGTCCGACTCTACCTCCAGGTAAATACGCATATCCATTTCGTCGCAGAGTTCGGGTTGCGTGAGAATCAGGATTCCCTCAATCAGCAGTATCTTATTGGGTTTTATGCGGATCGTTTCGGGCTGGCGGGTACAGGTAAGGTAGGAGTAGGTGGGGGAATCTATCTCCTGTCCCGATTTCAGTTTTTGGATATCGCCCCGCATCAGCTCCCATTCAATGGAGTCGGGATGGTCGAAATTCAGCACCCGACGTTGCTCAATGGGCAAATGGCTGCTGTCTTTATAGTACGAATCCTGCGTGAGCAGTGAAATCTGGTCGTAAGGAACTCTTTCGAGGATGGAGTTAACCAAAGTGGTTTTTCCCGAGCCGGAACCCCCGGCAATACCAATAATGAACATATATATAAATTTGGGCTTGAATGCTTGTTGGGTTTATTCCCTGGCAAATAGCAGTTTAAGTGAAAGGATGATATCGGCTTTGTTGCTGTTTTCACGAAGAATTACAAGTACCGTATCGTTGCCGGCAATGGTTGCCATGATACCCGGTATGTTGTTGGTGTCTATGTCCTGGGCCACGCCTCGGGCATATCCTCCGGGGGTTTTCAGGACAGCAAACTGGCCCGAGAATTCAATATTGATAATGCCGTGACGGAAAAAAGGAGAGGTCATCCCAAACTTTTCCGATTTTGGCTGGGGCAACTGGATCCCGGGTAGCCGGTAAAAATAGTTGCCGGCGGCATCGGGCGTTTTAGCCACCTTCATCTCCCGGAAATCGCGCGACAACGTGGCTTGTGTCAGTTCAAAACCTCTGTCGGAAAGCTGTTTCAAGAGCTCCTCCTGGCTTTCGATAGAGCTATTGCCCAAAATCTGAGCAATAGCTTCCTGACGTTCCTCTTTACCGGGTTTCTTCATAGACGGTGTGGTTGGCTCACGGATTACTTCCCCCAAAAGTAAAAACAACCGGTATGGGTGCCGGAACTTTGACGGGTCTGTTTCCCACCATAAGCTTAGGCCAAAGTTTCACCGTCACCTTTGTTTCATCGGACGACAAACCTAAAAAGCCACTCATCTCACGGGCGACACGATCGCGGGAATACCTGTTTATCAGGTTTTTTAGATCCACCCCGATGGATAAGGGCAACACGGCTGTTTGTCCGGGTTCAACGCGAAGAGGAACATCCATTTTCCCGGTTGTAAACTCCATTTCATTGATTTCAATGGCATACTCGAGTGCATTTAGAAATGCGGCCGCCTGATTGGGGTTTTTTACATCCATGTTGAGGGTCATGCTGAAAGGGATGGTTTGTAAATTTCCTCCGGTCAGGATACTCGAGATGGAGGCAAAGTTGGAAAGTGAGATGGTTGAGCCGTTTCCCAGGTTTATTCCGGCCAACTGCATATCAGCGATGGAGTTGTACTTGTATTCGCACTGCGATAACTGAATGGCTCCGCCAATCTGATTAAGCACGTCACAGCTTGACAACGAGAAAATCAGCAGGATAAGAAGCACTGTTTTTTTCATCTCTATAGGGTTATTTTGTTGTTCGTTTAACTAACGGATAGTTACCATGGTAGCTCCGAATCCGTATTCGCGGAACGAAGCGTCCTGACAGTAACAACTTTTGTATTTATTTTTTACCTCCTTGAGCAGCCTGTTTTTCAATACGCCGTCGCCCTTCCCGTGGATAAAGACTATTTTCTGGCCTTTTCGTTTAAGGTTTTCTTGCATCACCTCATTAAATTTCACGAGTTGATATTCGATCATTTCGGCGTTGTTCATGCCATCGGTGTTGTCAATCAGCTGATTGATGTGTAAATCCATCTCGATGACGGGTCTGTGCTCTTTCTTTTCTATTTTTTGTATGCGGGGACGTTCTTCTGAAACGGCTTTTTCCTGCATCGCACGCTGGAGCTCTCCTGCCGAAACCAGCATTTCCCGTTCGGGAAAATCGTTCCGGGTGATGTAATAGACAAGTGCGTTTTCGTCGAAATAATCGTTCTCCGTAAAACTGTGCAGCTTGTAAAATTTTACCGTATCGATACGAAACTCAACCGAGACCGGACTTTTGAAGCGAAAAGCCTTGTTGTGCTTGAACGAAACAAACTGGACACACACTTTTTCCAGGTCGTTCAGTTGCGATTTGTCGAACTCTTCGATGAAAACCTGCGTGTTGGGTTCTACAATACCGTTAAAACGACTTTTCCAGGAGTTGTTCTCCCGACTCATATAATTGAGAAAAAGGTAGTAATTGCTGTCGTTCACGAAATAACATTCAAACGAAGTCTGAGTCATGTTCCTGGCATCGACAGGCAGGTAAACCAGGCAGGTGGTGACCTTTTCGCCTTCGGCGGTTTCGGTGACCGGCCCCGTTTCATCGAGACGGGTAACAGGCTTCGATTCTTTATCAGAAACTTCGGTTTCGGGTTGTCCCAATTTTTCGTTCCCTGCGGCTTCCACAACCACACATTCCGAAACAAGGACAGGAACGTCAAATCCGTTTTCGTCTTCTACAATAACCAGTTGTTTGTTTAAGAACCCTTTTACCTGTCCACCCCCCACGGTGTTCAGAAAACGGACCTTGTCGCCAAGTTGCAATTTTTTCATTTGAGCGTGCAGTTTCTTATATGCATTTTTTGATGCAAACACAAAGTTGCCTAATTTTGTCGGATTATTTGCAGAAATCATAATAAAAAAAAGACTAATTTTCTTAAAAATGAAAAAATGCGACGCTGAAAAGATCAGAATTGCCGATTATAACTATACACTCCCTTCAGAAAAAATAGCCAAGTATCCGTTGGAAAAAAGAGACGCATCGAAACTGTTGCTCTTCAGAGACAACAGTATATCGACCCTGCCTTTCTCCGATATTGCAGCTCAAATACCCGAAAGCAGCTTGATGGTTTTCAACGATACCCGTGTGATCCATGCCCGGTTGATTTTTGAAAAAAGTACGGGTGCCGTTATTGAAGTTTTTTGTCTTTCACCGCATGCTCCAAGGGATTATTCGGTAAATTTTCAACAACGAACGGCCTGTTCCTGGCACTGTATGATCGGCAATGCAAAGCGCTGGAAAGATGATGTGTTGCATATGTCGGTCTTTATAAATAATGAGAAAGTATCGCTTTCAGCTAGAAAAACAAAGAGGAATGCGGACGATGTGGTTGTTGAGTTCTCGTGGGATAATCCGGATTTTACGTTTTCCGAATTGCTGGAAGTTGCCGGAAAATTACCTATTCCTCCTTATTTGAATCGCGCTTCTGAAGTAAGAGATGATGAAACGTACCAAACGGTCTATTCTGCTGTGGAGGGATCGGTGGCTGCTCCAACGGCAGGATTGCACTTCACACCCGAAGTGATGGAGTCGTTTCGGAAAAAGGGAATCCACCCTGCCCGGGTTACTCTGCACGTGGGGGCAGGTACTTTCAAGCCGGTGAAGTCTGAAGCTATAGGCGACCACGATATGCATACGGAGTTTATCTCCGTTTCGAGAGAGACGGTTCAGGCTTTGTACGAAAATGAAAATAACCTGGTTGTGGTGGGAACCACGTCGATGCGTACCGTGGAGAGTTTGTACTACCTGGGAAAAAAAATATTTCTTCAACCCGATATTCAACCCGAAGGATTGGTGGTTTTTCAATGGGAGCCGTACGGTGAGGAAAATCCGGTTTCTCCTAAGCTCGCTTTGAAATCCATCATCGATTACCTCATTAAAAATAACAGAGATCAGTTGCTTGCCCTTACTCAGATTATGATTGTCCCCGGTTACACGTTCCATTATCCCCAGGCGCTCATCACCAATTTCCACCAGCCCCAAAGTACATTGCTGTTGTTGATTGCCTCTTGCATAGATAAACATTGGAAAGACGTTTACGATTATGCGCTGCAAAATAATTATCGCTTTCTGAGCTATGGTGACAGTTCATTGCTTTGGCTCACGACGAATCAACTGTCAGGCTAACCGTAGTCCGGTTTCATTCGAGATTGTTAATAAATGTTATCATTGTGGCTTCGGATCGCACAGATATAACTGCTTTAACGGTATACTCATGGAATCGTTTGAGACGGGAACTGAACCGCTTCGCATTACAAAAAGCTGGTCAACCAATAGATTTTGTTTTGGTTTGAAAGGTTTGATGCTATTTTAATAAAAATATTTTAGTATATTTGTACTTTGGATTTATACTTCGATAGTAGAAGTCACCTTTCCTAACATATGCATTAGTAGGTTATCAATTTGAAAATAAGATAATTTTATGGAAAATATAAACGAAGCATTGAGCCTTTTACTGGTAGGTTTAACAACTGTATTGATTATTTTGTATCTGGTAGTTTTGATCGGTAATGGGGTTATTCGTTTTACCAACCGGTTTATCCCGGCAGAAACCATGGCCGTGAAAAAGGAGTTTGCCACCGGAAAAGCCAAACCTACCAATCCTGCGAAGATCGCTGCCGTTATTGCTGCCGTTGAAGCCATAACCGGAGGCAAAGGGATTCAGTTTACTGTACAGAGACATGTGGCAATCGTCGGGCAAGTATGTCCCGACGGTTGAACAACTGCTGGAGGTGGCTCCGGCAATCGTGGATATGGGTTGCTTTGCAAGAGTTGAAACCAATGGAGGAGGATTTGAACAGATCAATCTTCTTTTCGGCGAGAACCCCAATGTGGCCGTCCGGAAATGGACGCAACCGTTTAACGACGCAGGTATTCAGACGCATATGCTGGAGCGCGGACTGAACGGTATCCGCATGAGCCCTGTACCGGCTGATGTCCGTCGATTGATGTTTCAGGTAAAGAAAAAGCAGGGAACCGATATTGCCCGCTCGTTCGACGGGTTGAACGATCCGCGCAACCTGGAGAGTTCCATCAGGTTTGCCAAGGAAGCCGGCATGATTTCACAAGCCGCGCTTAGCCTTACGGTTTCGGAAGTACACACCGTTAAATATTATACCGAGCTGGCCGATACGCTGATTGAAATGGGTGCCGATGAAATTTGTGTGAAGGATATGGCGGGAATTGCCCGTCCGGCGACTGTTGGAAAAATAATTAAAAACATAAAAGAGAACCATCCGGAAATTCCCATTACTTATCACGGACATGCAGGACCCGGATTCCAGATGGCTTCCATACTCGAAGCGGCTTACGCCGGTGTCGATTATGTGGACACGGCCATGGAACCGTTGGCGTGGGGAACAGGGCATGCGGATGTGCTCGCTATTCAGGCCATGCTTAAAGATGCCGGATTTAACGTGCCGGATATCAATATGAAAGCCTATATGAAAGTTCGTTCCCTGACACAGAAATATATAGATGATTTTCTGGGATATTACATCAACCCGAAAAACAGGCTGATGAACTCGTTACTTATCGGGCCCGGACTTCCGGGCGGTATGATGGGTAGTTTGATGGCCGATTTAGAGAGCAACCTGGAGTCCCTGAACAAGTGGCTGGCAAAAAATGGCAGAGAAGAGGTCACGTTGGATGACTTGCTGATCAAGCTATTCAACGAAGTTGCTTATGTGTGGCCAAAGATTGGAAATCCACCGTTGGTCACTCCGTTCAGCCAGTACGTGAAGAACCTGGCGCTGATGAATGTTATGCAGATAGAAAGAGGAAAGGAGCGCTGGTCGGTCGTTGCCGATAATATATGGGACATGATCCTGGGCCGGGCGGGAAAACTGCCCGGAACGCTGGCACCCGAAATCGTTCAGTTGATAAAAGAACAGGGCCGGGAGTTTTACGATGGAGATCCGCAAGATCTTTACCCTGACCAGCTGGATGAGTTTCGTGCCGAGATGAAGAAAAACAACTGGGATTTCGGTCAGGACGACGAAGAGTTGTTCGAGCTTGCCATGCATCCCGAACAATACAGGGCCTACCAGTCGGGCGCTGCCAAAAAGGCTTTCGAAGAAGACCTGGCCAGGCGAAAAGCTGCGGCGCAAGTGGAAAAACCTCAGCCTTCACCGGTTGAAGCTCCGGCAAACGGCACAACAAATAATTTCCAGCCCCGGCAGTTGGTCATTAACGTCGATAACGAAGAGTACAGGGTGTATATCTCCTATCCCGAGAACGACGGTATACCGTTTCACCCCGTAGACAAGGCTGTTCAACCCCAGCCGAGAGTCGTCGACAATCAGTCCGGTTTACCTAACGGAAAAACAAGTGGGGAGTGAAGTGAAAATAGGAGAAGTTATCGGCTACATTGAATCCATGAAAACCTACAATGCCGTATCTGCTGAGGAAAGCGGTAAAGTGATTGAGATCTGTTTCTCAAACGGTGATTCAGTGGAAGAGGACGATATTCTTGTAAAATTGCAATGAGACTATGAACGAGATCTTTTCGAACTTAGTAGATATGACGGCTTTCGGAAGTATTTCCTGGGGCACTTTGCTTATGTGGATCATCGCGTTCATCCTGTTGTATCTGGGTATAAAAAAGCAATATGAACCGCTGCTCCTTGTTCCCATAGGGTTTGGCGTGCTGCTGGCAAACCTCCCGTTGGCCGGGCTGGGCATAGTGGATAACTCACTCGTCCAATCGCCTGACGGAAGCTATATGAACCTGCTTGATATTGCTGGCGAGTACGGGATTATGAATTTCCTTTATTATGCGCTTATCAAGACCGGACTGCTGCCACCCATTATTTTTATGGGAGTGGGTGCGTTGACAGATTTCGGTCCCATGCTCCGTAACCTGAAACTTTCGTTGTTTGGTGGTGCTGCGCAACTGGGTATCTTTACCGTACTTATTATAGCCGTACTGGTCGGTTTCGATATGAAAGAAGCCGCATCATTGGCTATTATCGGTGGTGCAGACGGGCCTACGGCTATTTACACTACCATCAAACTGGCACCTCATTTACTGGGTCCCATAGCTATTGCCGCTTATTCTTATATGGCGTTGGTTCCGGTGATTATTCCGTTGGTAGCCAATTTGCTGATGACCAAGAAGGAATTTCGTA
>JALHIE010000199.1 GCA_022840285.1 Porphyromonadaceae bacterium | reverse complement strand
CACGGTGATAATTACGGCCATTTTTCCAGGTGCCAGCAGCAGGGCTATCAAAAAACAGATGCCCAGACAAAGCCAGAGTACGTAGAGCGGATCCCAGACTATGGACAACAGGAATAAAACAATGCCTGCGATTCCCGTAAGCGGGATCCAGGCCGGCAGTCCTTCCCGGTATAACACGATAATAAAGGCAAACAGGACCAGGGCCAGACCGGTTTCCTTTTCCAGCAGGATCAATCCGGCAGGAATGAGTATCAAGGCCGTAACCTGCAGCATCCCGCGCCATGAACGGAGGTTGAAATGCGGGCGGCTCATAACGCCGGCAAGACCTATGGCCACAAAGACTTTTGTCATTTCTGCGGGCTGAAAATGGACCGGACCAAAGACCAGCCAGGAATTGGAACCGCCCCGTTCCACCCCAAACACAAGTACAGCAAGCAGCAATAAAAGACCTATAATGTAGATCATGTTCGAGAGCAGGGGATAAATGCGGGCAGGGATGAGTAAGACAACAACAGCCAGGAACCAGCCCCCCAGTATCCAGATCATCTGCATGCCGTAACGTTGTGTTGTATCAAAGATCTGCCCGTGTTGAGGATCGTACACGGCAGAAAAAACACTGATCCACCCTATGAGCACAAGTGCTATGTAGGTGGCAATGGTCCACCAGTCCAGCTTTTTTACCAGTTTATCCTCTCTTCGTATCATTGCAGATGGCGTGTAAGCAGGTCTTGTTCCAGTGTTCTTTCATAGAGCCATTGCCGGGAGGGATGGATCTGCCCGGTAAGGTATTTTTCTACCAGAAGCGAAGCCACGGGGGCGGCCTGTGAGGCTCCGAATCCGCCTTTTTCAATGTAAACGGCTACGGCTATCTTAGGATTGTCTTTTGGGGCAAAACAGATGAAAACAGAATTGTCTTCCCCGTGCGGATTCTGGGCCGTGCCGGTTTTTCCGCATAAAACCACGTCCGGTATGGCTGCCAGGCGGGCGGTGGCTCCGGAACCTGCCGGGGCGTTAACCGCCTGGTACATTCCCTCGACAATGACCTCGAAATGTTCAGGGTCCACCATCACCCGGTGTCGCTCAATCGTGGGGGTAAATGAAGGTTCCTGGCGGATTTCCTGCACCAGATGCGGCGTATAGTAGTGGCCCCTGTTGGCCATGATGGCCGCCAGGTTGGCCAGTTGCAGCGGGGTTGCCCCTATTTCTCCCTGCCCTATGGACAGCGAGATAACCGTCAGTGAACGCCACCGGCCGGCACCATAAATCTTATCGTACAGGTCTGTGCCCGGGAGCGAGCCGGACAGTTCTCCGGGGATATCAATGCCCAGCCGGGTGCCAAATCCAAAGCTTTTCACGTATTCCTGCCACTTGTTCATGGATTCCCCGATGTTGCGGTACGCCGGATTGTCCAGGATGC
>JALHIE010000198.1 GCA_022840285.1 Porphyromonadaceae bacterium | reverse complement strand
CAGTGTCCACTCCCACCTATTCGTTACGCGTCGGGGATTATCGTGTCCTGTTTGAACTCGACGACGAGACGATGAAGATGAATATCCTCATGGTGCGCCACCGTTCGACAGTCTACCGGGATATCTAAGATATCCCCTGGATGGATTGGATCAGATAAAGGAGAGTGCAATCCCGGGATTTTTCCGGGAAATATACAATTCCCCTCACCTCTTGCTGTCCACTGGCAGAATATGTTCCCGGTAGTGTAAAGATTTTACTGTAAAAACAAAACTCCGATCCTGCACAGTCACTGTACACTCCCCATAGGAAAACCAACCGAATTATATTCATCAGATTAAGCAATATTTCCTGACTTCGCCAGAAGAAGGATGAGAAGGTAGTGTTTATATAATTTCATGCAAAAAAACACAGCCTTCTCATTAGGTAATATAGCATTAATCGATAAAATTGATTCGGAGACCAACTTTTTCGCATCAGTTCTTGGCGGAGTTGGTGGTCGAAGCAAGTCATTCATACCATCCGTAAAGCTTCTCATCAGCAACAAACTCAATCAATCGGTATCGATCAATAAGATTCTGGACTTTACCCCCGACGAACTTCTCAAGACACTGGGGTTTGAAGATACAATTTCAGACCGGAGTTTGTATCGGACTCTGGAACGACTGGGAGAAAGAAAGTCGATTGTTCTTGACCAGTTTCAACGCTGGATCTCCCAGCAGAGCCTCGTGGATCCAACCCAGTTCGTGGACTTCAGTTCGAGTTACTTTGAGGGGACAAAATGTCCGCTGGGGGAGTTAGGGTATTCCCGGGACAATCAGCCAGGGAAACTCCAGATCGCATTTGGGATCAGTGTCGGCCTCAATAACATACCGACGATGCTGACCATCCAGAAAGGAAATGTTCAGGATAAAAAGCATATGCAGATGCTGATCCGGTTATGCTCGAGCGTTCTTCCTGAAGGCAGTCTTCTGGTGTTTGACTGTGGAGGGAATACCCAGGATAACAAACGAAGGATCCGCGATCTGAAGTTCCATTATTTGACCCTGAAAGCAAAGAAGAAAGGACCATACCGGAACGAGATAACGATCTACCATGCCAGGAAAGAAAGCCAGGTTTCATTCGTTTCTGGCAACCGGGTCTATTCATGTGTCAAATATCGGGATGGCGAAGAAGTCCGGTACATATTTTTCTGTGACGACCTGGCCTGTGACCAGTTGACGAAGAAAGCAAGGAAACTTGAGAAAGACCTGGAGAAGGGGAAGGTTCTCACAAAGAAGGTTGAACGCGGAAAAGATCTCGGCCAGTATATCGCTCCTGAGGGTTGGATCATCGCCCGTGGTCATCTCCAGAAGATCATTGGCGATATCCCCAACCCCTATGTAACCGGTCTTGAAGGTTTCTTCGTGCTTGAATCAACCATCGATGATGATCCCGAAAACATCCTGAATGCCTACAAGAATCGTGACCGTGCAGAGAAGTTCATCCGGGACCTCAAAGAAGGAGCCGAGCTCCGGCCGATCCGGCACTGGTCCAAACACGCGGTGATCGGGTACGTGTTGATCGTTTTCCTCACCAAAGTCCTGGTGAGTTTGACACAACTTTTCTGTAAAGATCCCGTCGTGAAAAATCTGAAAGTCCTCAAAAATTATCTCACGAATTTGACACTTACGATCATATACCCTTCTTTTGGGTATCCTGTCAAGATCATTTCCAACTTCTCCCCAGAAATACGCCCAATTCTTGGAGATTTTATCAAGAGATATGGTAGCCTG